>NZ_MQSY01000054.1:0-7353 GCF_001921245.1 Aeromonas sp. YN13HZO-058
TGCCGAACTCAGAAGTGAAACGCGGTAGCGCCGATGGTAGTGTGGCATTCGCCATGCGAGAGTAGGACACTGCCAGGCACCAATTAAACAACGCTGTGAAACATCACGACGTTGGCCGAGAGGATGACACCTCGTTGAAACGGCAGACAATTTAGCAAAAAGCTAACCAGACAGCGGAGCGGTAGTTCAGTCGGTTAGAATACCGGCCTGTCACGCCGGGGGTCGCGGGTTCGAGTCCCGTCCGCTCCGCCACTAATTTGAAAGGCCTTCCCGACCGGGAAGGCCTTTTTGCTATGGGCGGTTTTGCCCATAAGACCCGCAGATTTACACACCAGAACTAACACCAAAGCCCAGTCTGACGACCGGGCTTTGGTGCTTTTAGAGNCCGGGAAGGCCTTTTTGCTATGGGCGGTTTTGCCCATAAGACCCGCAGATTTACACACCAGAACTAACACCAAAGCCCAGTCTGACGACCGGGCTTTGGTGCTTTTAGAGTGTTAAATAGACAATACTTGGCTTTTACCTGCCGGAAGAGAACTAAAAAGCCTGTTCTGCTCACCATTTTCTAGCTATATCAGAGCCTTATTAGCTTAATTTACAGCCATTCGAATGGTGCTATGGCCAACCAAATCAGGCTTTATCTGCCTGCTGGCTACAGGGCAGTGCCATATTGACCACCCCGTCTTCCATCTGGACGTCGATCTTGAAGCCAAGCCGCTTGGCGAGGTTGATCATGCCGCGATTGCTGGGCATGGTCATGCCGGATAACTGGCCAATCCCCTGTTCTTTGGCGTAACGGATGATCTTCTCCATCATCAATTTGCCGAGCCCCACCCCTTTCAAGTCCGATCGCACCAGAATGGCAAACTCGGCATCGCTCTGGTCCGGGGTCGAAATGGCGCGTACCACGCCGAGGATCTGATCCTGCAGATCGCCATCTTGCCCCACCGCTACGAAGGCCATCTCCCGGTCGTAATCGATCTGGGTCATGCGAGCCAACTCTTCATGACCCAATTCACCCACATCGGCAAAGAAGCGTTTGTACCTGTCTTCATCGGAGACTTGCAGTACGAACTGTTTATGAGCCGGTTCATCTTCCGGCCGGATCGGGCGCAGCAGGATATGGCGCTGATCTTTAAGCCAAGCACCTTCTTCCAGCTCGGTAGGATAGGGGCGGATCGCCAGTCGATTGCTGGTCTGGATGGTGGGGTCAGCCAGCGTGAGGCTGGCATCCAGTACCACCATCTCGGCGCCGCACGCTTGTAGCGGGTGCAGATCCAGCTCCTGAATTTCCGGAAAGGCGAGCAGCAGCTCGGAGAGTTGGCAGAGCACCTGACCGAGAGCATCGATATCCAGTCGCTCCGGCGTGGCCTGTTCGCGGATCTTGCGGCTCTTGAGCGCACCGATGATCTGGTAACGAGCCAGCGCCTGATTGAGCGGTGGCAAGGCTGCTACCATCTCCTGCGGTTCGGCGCCCGACTCGCCCAGCAGGATGACGGGGCCAAAGATGGCGTCTTGCTGGATACGGACTCGCAGCTCCAGGCCGCCGCTGCGGCGAGCCATTCGCTGCACCAGCAAGCCTTCGATGCGGGCGCCCGGATCGTGTTGTCTGACCCGATCCAGAATGGCATCCGCAGCTTGCGCTACCTCGGCCGAGGTGCGCAGGTTGAGTACCACGCCGTGCACGGCAGACTTGTGCAGGATATCTGGCGAGCGCAGCTTCACTGCCACCGGATAGCCGATCTGCTCGGCGGTCAGGGTTGCCTCGATGGCGTCGGTAACGATCCAGGTTGGCAGGGTCGAGAGGCCCGCAGCCTGCAAAATCGGGTGCACCAGATGGGTATCCAGCCTCAGTTGTTTGCGCTCCTGCGCCTGGCGGATCAGCTGTTGGCACAGCTCGACATTGAGCTGGTTGCCGTGCAGTGACGCCGGGGTCTCCATCAGCTGCTTCTGGTTGCGGCGGTACTCCACCATGTGCATGAAGGCGGCCATGGCACTTTCCGGCGTGCGGTAGGTCGGGAAGCCCGCCTCGGTAAAGAGTTTGCGCCCCTCCTGCGCCGAGTATTCGCCCGCCCAGTTGGTGAGGATGTTGAAACGGCGAGCCCTGGGATGCTGTTTCAGATGGGCGATAAGATGGCTGGCCAGCGGCGCGCTCGGTGCCGTGAGCGAGGGGGCGTGGATGATCAGGATGGCGTCGATACCATCCTCCTGCAACACGCTGTCCAGCGCCTCTTGATAGGTGGTGATGGTGGCATCGCTGCCAATGTCGAGCGGTGGGCGAGCCAGCTTGCCGCCCCGTTCCAGCAGCACATCCACCGCCATATTGGCCAGCCCGCGGCCGTTGGAGATGATGGCGAGCCGCTCCCCCTTGAGGGTCATGGAGTGGCTCAGGGTTTCGACCGCGGCGAACAGTTCGTGGGTATCCCGTACCCGCAGCATACCGGCGCGGCGGATGGCGGCGTCATAGACATTGTCGAGGCCGTGGGCCGGATCGTGGCGCCCGCTTTTCAGCACCAGGATCGGCTTGTTGCGCGAGGCTGCCCGCGCCGCCGAGAGAAAGTGGCGGGCGTCGTGCAACTTGTCCATGTAGATCAAAATGGCGCGGGTGACGCTGTCGCGGGAGAGCTGATCCAGCAGCTGGCCGAAGTCGATATCGCAGTGATCGCCAAGGGAGATGAAGGCGGAAAAGCCCAGTTCATGCTGCTTGGCCCAATCCAGAATGGTGGTGCTGACGGCGGCAGATTGCGAGAGAAAAGCGACCTGTCCCGGTTTGGCTGCAATGGGAGAAAAGCTGGCGTTGATCCCTTGGCCGGGCAGCAGCATCCCCATGCTGTTGGGGCCGAGCAGGCGAATGCCATATTGCTGGCAGACCCGTTTCAGCTCCAGCCGTTCCTCGGGAGAAAAGTCGGCGGCCAGTATGATGGCTGCGCCCGTACCCTTTTTGCCGAGCGCCTCCAGCAACGGCAAGACCCGCTCCCGCCGGGTGCAGATGATGGCGAGATCCGGGGTCAGCGGCAGGCTGGCGATATCGGGATAGGCCAGCACGCCGGCGATGGCCTTGTTGCGTGGGGTGACGGGGAGGATGGGCCCTTTGAACTGGCCCGCCAGCAGGTGGCGCACGATCACATGACCCGCCTTGAGCGGGTCGGTCGAGGCGCCGATCACGGCGATTGATTGGGGTTTGAACAGCCGATCCAGACCGCTTGCTTTCATGGGCACTCCCGACAAAAGGGGGAAGATACCAGTCTAATACGCCTTTGCTGCGGGTTCTGTGACCGGATCCTGATCACCGTTTGTTCAGGGCATTGGCACGCAGATAAAAGCGCAGTTCGCCTTGCACCCGGCGAATGGCGCCCAGGTGGCGTTCCTGCAGATAGATATCCTGCTCCCGGTCCAGTGCCGTACTGGGCACGCCCATACTTTGCAGATACTCGTCAAACAGGGTTGAACCCTTGATCTCTACCAGATGCTGTTTCATGGCTCTCCTCCCTGCGCCTTGGCGTTTGTTGATGAGCGCCCAGTCTGCGATGACCTGCCGAGTTTGCCTATTGTCACTTTTGACACGAGATTTGACACGAGAGTGCTCACACATCTTTCAGAGAGGGCACAGTGGAGGCGCTGGCTGGCGTTATAGTATGGCGAGGAGCACGAGGCACGGATGGTGCAAGGGATGATCAGAGTCTGGTGGTGGTGCATGGCACTGTGGACGGTTGGCGTATCGGCAACCGAGCAGCCTATCCGTGCCTGGAATCTGCTGCTGGATCACCCCAACCCTGCCGTCGTTCAGTTGCTGCGGCTTTCCCTCGATCTCACCGTGCCCGAATATGGCCCTTACAAGCTTGTCTCCAGCCCGCAAATGGAGCAGGGGCGGGCGGTGAAAGAGCTGCGTAGCGGCGAGCTGGTTCAGGTCGGTGTCTTTGCCCCGGATGGTGAGCGAGAGCGGGAGTTGCTGGCAATCCACATTCCGCTGGCCAAGGGGCTGCTGGGGTGGCGGGTGTGTCTGGTTCGGCAGGGGGATGAGGGGCGATTTGCCGCAATCGGGTCGTTGGCGGACTGGCATCGCGCCGGACTCTCCATCGGTCAGCACAGATCCTGGCCCGATACCCGGTTGCTCAAGGCCAACGGCCTCAAGGTGATGGTAGGCAACCTCTACGAGGCGCTCTTCAACATGCTGCGCAAGAAGCGTTTTGATTGCTTCTTGCGCTCGGTCATCGAGGTCGAGGATGAACTCAGGCAGCATCCGGATCTCGCCATCGAGCCCCGTCTGGTGTTTCGCTATCCGCTGGCGCTGCTCTTTTTCGTCTCGCCCAACTATCCGGAGCTGGCGCAGCGCATCGAGCTTGGCTTGCAGCGGGCGCGGAAAACAGGGGATTTTGACCGAATCTTCGAGGAGGGATTTGGCAGCACCATTCGGCGGTTGAAACTGGATGAGCGGGTGCGCCTCGAGCTGCACAACCCCGACTTGCCGCTGCCCAGCCGCATCATGATGGCCGATCCGGCCCTTATCTATAATCCGGTGTCAGCGCAGTGAGCCCTGATTCTGCGCAGTATCCCAGAAGGCGCGGATCAGCGGTTCTTCCAGTCGCTTCTTGAGCACCCCAATACCCACATCAAATGGCTTGAAAGCGGGTTTGAGATCGATGATCCGCACCTTGTCGCCGAGCGGGCTGTGGTCGATCACCGCCGCCGGTACTAGCCCCACGCCGCAACCGAGCGCCACCATGGCGACGATCCCCTCGTTACCCGCCACTTCGGCATAGATGTTGGGGGCTATCCCCTTGTTGCGAAACCACTGATCGCTGCGTTTGCGGGCCAAGCCCTGCTCGGAGAGGATGACCGGCAACTGCTCCCAGTCCGGCTCGCCCTGGCGGAACCACTGGTTCAGCTGCGGGGCATTGCGCGGCGCAATAAAGACCAGCGGCACCAGCTGCAGGCTGGCGAACTCCAGCTTGGCGGGCAGCGCATCGGGGCGGGCGGCGATGGCGAGATCGGCCTCATCGGCCAGGATCTTGTCTACCGCCAGCGCCGGGTCGCCGGTCTCCAGCTTGATCTCCAGCTGGGGATAGCGGCGGCGAAAACGCTCCAGCACCTCGGGCAGCAAGAAGTAGCTGGCAGTGACCGAGCAGAACACCCGTAGCCGCCCCTGCAGTGGTTCGTCGCTGCGTTTGAGCTCCTGCTTGAGCTGACGCCACTCCTGCAACAGGCCGCCGCCAAACTCCCGCAGCTTCTCGCCAGCGGGGGTGAGCCGCACCGAGCGGTTGTCCCGCTCGAACAGGATGCAGCCGGTCTCCTGTTCCAGTCGCTGGATGGCGCGGCTCAGGGTGGAAGGGCTGACAGCCATGGCATCGGCGCTCTTGCCGAAGTGGAGGGAGTCGGCGAGGTGGAGAAACAGCTCGAGATTGCGAAGGTCCATTGATCACTTCCTGCGGCAGTCAGGGCATAAATTCATGCCGAACCGTCCGGTTCCGGTAACCACATCCCCGCACAATTCAGCGGCAATATTGTCGGAACGGGGGGCGTGCATAGGGCGCAATTGCCAAGAATCATCTTTCAATTATTGCAACGTACTGTTTCGAATATATCAGTTCAGGCAATAAGTGTCCCGCGCTATAGTGGTTCAGACAACGCCGCTATCCGGCATGGAATCAATCGAACGGAGCAATCACCATGGCTAACTATTTCAACACCTTGAACCTGCGTCAGCAGTTGGCCCAACTGGGCAAGTGTCGTTTCATGCAGCGCGAAGAGTTCGCGGACGGCTGCAACGTGCTGAAGGGCAAGAAGGTGGTGATTGTGGGCTGTGGTGCCCAGGGTCTGAACCAGGGGCTGAACATGCGTGACTCCGGGCTGGATATCTCCTACGCCCTGCGCAAGGCCGCTATCACCGAGAAGCGCGCCTCCTGGCAGAAGGCTACTGATAACGGCTTCGCGGTCGGCACCTATGAAGAGCTGATCCCGACTGCCGATCTGGTGCTGAACCTGACTCCGGACAAACAGCACTCCGACGTAGTGAAAACCGTGATGCCGCTGATGAAGCAGGGTGCCGCGCTGGGCTACTCCCACGGCTTCAACGTGGTGGAAGAGGGTCAGCAGATCCGCGCCGACATCACAGTTGTGATGGTGGCGCCCAAGTGCCCGGGTACCGAAGTGCGTGAAGAGTACAAGCGTGGCTTTGGTGTACCGACCCTGATCGCCGTTCACCCGGAAAATGACCCGAAAGGCGAAGGCATGGCCATCGCCAAGGCGTGGGCCTCTGCCACCGGCGGCGACCGTGCCGGGGTGCTGGAGTCCTCCTTTGTGGCGGAAGTGAAATCCGACCTGATGGGCGAGCAGACCATCCTCTGCGGCATGCTGCAGGCCGGTTCCCTGCTCTGCTACGACAAGCTGGTTGCCGAAGGGACCGACAAGGCCTATGCCGGCAAGCTGATCCAGTTCGGTTGGGAGACCATCACCGAAGCCCTGAAACAGGGCGGCATCAGCCTGATGATGGACCGTCTGTCCAACCCGGCCAAGCTGCGCGCCTTCGAGCTCTCCGAGCAGCTCAAGACCCTGATGCGCCCGCTGTTCGAGAAGCACATGGACGACATCATCGCCGGTGAGTTCTCCCGTGGCATGATGGCCGACTGGGCCGAAGACGATGCCAAGCTGTTCGGCTGGCGCGAAGAGACTGGCAAGTCCGCCTTCGAAAACGCCCCGGCGTTCGCTGGCAAGATTGCCGAGCAGGAGTACTTCGATAATGGCGTGGTGATGGTGGCCATGGTCAAGGCGGGTGTCGAGCTGGCGTTCGAAACCATGGTGGCCTCCGGTATCTATGAAGAGTCTGCCTACTACGAATCCCTGCACGAGCTGCCGCTGATCGCCAACACCGTTGCCCGTAAGCGTCTGTACGAGATGAACGTGGTCATCTCCGATACCGCCGAGTACGGCAACTACCTGTTCGCCAACGCCGCCGTGCCCTTGCTGCGTGAGCATTTCATGCCGACCCTGAAAGCGGGCGATCTGGGTGCCAGCAAGGCGGAAGGGCAGAGCGTCGATAACCTGGCGCTGCTGGCAGCCAATGAGGCGACCCGCAACCACCCCATCGAAGCGATCGGTCAGGTACTGCGCGGTTATATGAAAGACATGAAACGCATCGCCGTTGGCGGTTAAGCCAGCATCGGGCTGGATGATGAAGGGGCGGGGATGACGATCTCCGTCGCCGATCGGACTGGACACCCGACCGGCCAGCCAGAAAAATCAGCCTGACAGTCATAAAAAAGCCCCGCTTATCGAGCGTAATGCCGATCAGTTAAGGATCCATTGACCGATCCTGCTGATGTGTAAAAATCCGAAACCTGTTGATTGGTTTCGGAT
>NZ_MQSY01000016.1:0-91310 GCF_001921245.1 Aeromonas sp. YN13HZO-058
GCCAAGGCCACAGAGGTATAGTGTGAAAAAAGCCAATAAAAACAATGCCAGTCAGGCTTAACTGACTGGCATTAGGGCCAGGCCCCCTCTCATCTTCATGCATTGTGTAATTAACGGATCTGCAGAATGGTCTGCTGCAGCGAACTGTTAACCTCTAGCGAACGGGAGTTGGCCTGGAAGTTACGCTGGGCAGTGATCAGGTCCACCAACTCGGAAGTCAAATCCACGTTGGACTGCTCCAGCGACGATGACTTGATGGCACCGAAGGTGCCCGAGTTCGGGGTTCCCGGCAGGGCATCACCGGAGAGCAGAGATTGCCGCCAGGAGGTATCCCCTACCTGAGTCAACCCCTGGGAGTTGGCGAACTTGGCCATGGCCACCATGGCCACCTTGACGGTGGTGGCATTGCTGTAAGTGGCCGATACTATGCCGTCCGCGGTGATTTCGACCTTGGTCAACCGGCCGACGGTGGAGCCATCCTGAGTCAATTTGTTGACTTCAAATGGTGAGGCATATTGAGTGACAGTACCCAACCGATACTCAAACTTTTGAGTCGGATCAGCACCATTAGTTATGATACCTGCGCCAGGGGTACCCAACGTATCGGTGACAATGGGATTAGGCAACGTGCTGGTTAACTTACCATCAGAGCCGAACGTCAGAGTGGCTGGTGCGCCGCCAGGGGTAATAGAAGTTGTACCCTCATACAAATGCATCTCCCAAGTAGGGGGATTCAATGCTTGTGGAGGTGTTTGATTATCCCCTTTTTTCACAAAATATTGAGTGATGGTATGTGGCTCGCCAAGTGAGTCATATATGACCACTGAGGTAGAAGAGGAATAAGTCTTAGAGTTGGTGGTATCAAGCGGCGTTGCTGTCACATCGATCGGCTTAGCTGACGATGGCAGGTTAAAACTCGCCTCCACCAAAGTGGTTTTAGCCGGCTCGCCGGCCTTGTCCGGGATCTGGATAGGCTTAGTCGCGTTGATGCTGACCGCCTTGGGGGTACCGTCAGAGTTGATCTCGTACCCCTGCAGATAACCGCCAGAGTTGCTGACCATATAGCTGTTTTCATTGAGCTTGAAGGCACCGGCACGGGTGTAAGTGCGATCCAGGTTGGTCAGACCGTCAGAGGTCACAAAGAAGCCGTTACCCTGAATCGCCAGATCCAGTGCGTTATTGGTGAATTGCAGCGCCCCCTGATGGAACTGCTGGGCAACCGCGCCGGTTGCCACACCGTTACCGACCTGGGTCTTGGCATTGACAAAGATGGAGTTGGCGTAGACATCCGCAAACTCGGCACGGGACTCTTTAAAGCCCATGGTGTTAACGTTGGCAATGTTGTTGGCGGTGACGTTCAAGTCTTTTTGTGCCGCGTTGACACCGCTCAAGGCATTGTTAAATGACATATCCAGCTCCTTAGATCGATGCTGTCGACGTGGTTTTTGACGGTGTAACCGTCGGATTTGAATTGGTTCCTGAAATTTGCAGAATATTGTTCAAATATTCGCTACCCAGTCCTCTCAAATTGAGGCGAGTCGGGTTAGTGGCATTGCCCAAGGCAACACTGTCCACTTTGGCATAAGCAAATGTGGCAATACTTTCCGACTTGCCATCGAGAGTGCCGCTGGCTTTGATGACATACTTGCCTGCCGCGACTCGGTTGCCGGCCTTGTCTTTACCGTCCCAAGCAATTTCAACATTACCTTTTTGGTCTCCTTCGAGAGGAAACTCCTTGATAACCTGCCCCTTTTCATCCTCAACGGTAATTTTGACGCCCGAATATTTATTCGTTGTACCAACAGCAACGACCGCAGATAACGAACCATCCTGGTCTAAAAATCCGGTATTGCCCTGTAACAACACATTTTGACCTACCAGAGAAGACGCTTGCAGAGCCTGGCTGGATATCATCTGGTCATTAAGCTTGCCCATCTGGGTAGACAGACTACTGATCCCCTCCGACGTAGACATGGAGGCCATCTGGGAAAGCATCTGGGCATTGTCGACCGGCTTGAAGGGATCCTGATATGACAGCTGCATGGTCAGCAGTTTCATAAATGAAGCCTGATCCAGCTCTTTCTTGGGCGCCGTTGTGGTGCCTGTCGTCTGGGTCGTGGTACGGCTGATACCGTTCACATTATTGGTTGTATCGACCATGCTGCATCCCTCCTATCAGGACTTGCCAAGCTGGAGCGTCTGCTGCAGCATCTTCTTGGCCGAATCTGCAACTTGGACATTGGTCTGGTAACTGCGCGAGGCGTTGATCATGTCGGCCATCTCTTCAACCATGTTAACGTTCGGCTTGAAGATGAAGCCGTCTTTGTCCGCCATCGGGTGGTTGGGGTTGTACTCTTTAAGCAGTGGCGCCTTGCTCTCGACAATGCCCTTCACCTCAACCCCGACCGAGCCCTGCTTGTCAGACATCGCCTGATCGAGCTGGGCGGCAAAGACTGGCCGCCTGGCGTGGTAAGTATTTTCCACACTGGAGCTGACGCTGTCCGCGTTGGCCATGTTGCTGGCAACCGTGTTGAGCCGCACGGACTGTGCGCTCATAGCCGAGCCTGCTATGTCGAAGACCTTGAACAAACTCATCACTGCTCTCCTTTCAGGGCCTTCAGCAGGCCACTGATCTTGCTATTCATAAATTCAAGGGAGGTTTGATACTCGAGGCTATTGCGCAGAAACTCGCTGCGCTCCTGCTGCACATCGACCGTATTGCCGTCACCGGTATCCGGTTGCAGCGGGTTGCGATATTGCACGGTACCCGGAGCGTCCATATTCAAGGCAAAATGCTTTTCGCTGGTCGTTGCCAGACCAAAACCCTGATGCGACTGGGCCTCCTGCAATGCCTGTGCGAAGTTGATATCTCTGGCTTTGAAGCCTGGGGTATCCGCGTTGGCAATATTGCTGGACAGCACTTCAGCCCGCTTGGCGCGAACGCTTATCGTGTGTTGATGAACACCGAATGCCTTGTCAAATGAAAGAGCCATAGCACACCTCCTGCTTGGTATATTTTGTTTGCAAGAGGTGTGCCATAAGCGAATCACTCAACTCGATGGTCTGGGAATGAGCACATTTCAGACCAAAAACCACGGGAGTATCTCGCCCCCGCAGCCAGGTGACGTCTGGCTACCACAGGTTGTTAACCATCTTGGTAGTGGTTGGAAATGGCAAGTAAATAGAGACATTGAGCTGGAGAGAAAGAAAGAGGGAAGCTAATCGCTTCCCTCTTTACATGAACTGGCAAGAACCCAGAATATAAAGGCTATCAGGCCTATTTGACCTTGTAGACTATCCCCGGATTACAGCGGATCATCTCGAACCGGTCGGTCAATCCGGCCAGTGATTCCGACGCCCCCAACATCAAATATCCACTAGGATTGAGGCTGGCAGCAAACTGGTTGAGGATCTTCGACTTCACTTCCGGCGCAAAATAAATGAGCACGTTACGGCAAAAAATAATGTCAAACTTGCCGAGCAGGCTGTAACTCTCCAGCAAATTGATCGGGCGGAAGGTGGTCAATTTTCTGACTCGCTCCACTACCCGCATCTTGTTGTCGCCGTAAGGCTCAAAAAACATCTTCTTGCGCTCGGGTGACAACCCGCGAGCCAGTGCAAGACTGTCATAAATGCCTTCCTTGCACTGATTAAGCATGGTCGTCGAAATATCCGTTCCGACAATTTGCACGCCACCAGGCAAGGTGCCCGGCTTTTTCATCTGTTGTTCCAGCGCCGTCATGGCAATGGAGTAGGGCTCCTGCCCTGACGACGATGCGGCAGACCAGATCTTGATGGGGCGGCCGCTTTTCCCCAATTCCGGGAAAATCTTGTCGGTAAGCAGTTGAAACGGATAGGTATCACGAAACCAGAGGGTCTCGTTGGTTGTCATGGCATCCACCACGGCCATTTTCAGGTCACGCTCTCGCACACTCATTGCACGGGTAACCAGATCAGACAGACTCTCGATGCCAAACTGAGCCATCAACGGTGAAAGACGGCTCTTCACCAGATACTGTTTGTTATCACCCAGCACGATCCCGCTCTGAACCGCCAGAAAGTTGCTGAACTGTTTGTATAAGTCGTCCGAAAGTGTCTTCATGCAGCTGTTCTTCTTTATTAGAGTGCGTTTTGTACGGCCTTGGCCAATTCATCCGGTTGGAACTTGGCGATGAAATTGTTGGCCCCCACTTTCTGCACCATGGCCTGGTTGAATACCCCACTGAGGGAGGTATGCAGAATAACATGCAAATCCTTGAGATTGGGATTATTCCGGATTTCTGCAGTGAAGGTGTAACCATCCATTTCCGGCATTTCGATATCCGAAATCACCAGCGCAATCTGATCCTTGATGGGGCCATTTTTGGCCATTTCCAGCAGCATATTCAGTGCTTCACGACCATCTTTTGCCAGCACGCACTCGACCCCGATGGCCTCGAGCGCACGCTGCACCTGTTTGCGCGCAACAGAAGAGTCATCGGCAACCAGCACAGGACGTCCCAGGGTCGGGTGTTCGACACTCGCTTCCACCAGCTCTTTGCTCACTTCGGTAGAGACAGGGGAGATCTCGTTGAGAATACGTTCAACATCGAGGATCTCTACCAACTCGCCGTCCACCTCGGTGACCGCAGTCATGTAGTTGATGCGCCCCGCCCCTTTGGGCGGCGGCAGGATCGACTCCCAGTTCATATTGATGATGCGCTCGACCGAATGCACCAGAAAACCCTGAATGGAGCGGTTGTACTCGGAAATAATAATGAAGCACTTGCTCAAATCTTCAATCGGACGCTTGCCAACCGCCATGCTGAGATCGATGACCGAAATCGTCTGGCCACGAATGTGGGCGACCCCGCGAATGCAGGAGTTCAGTTTGGGCATCACGGTCAAGGGGGGGCACTGCAACACTTCACGCACTTTGAATACGTTGATGCCAAATCTTTGACGTCCGTTGAGACGAAACAACAACAACTCCAGCCGGTTTTGTCCCACGAGCTGGGTACGCTGGTTGACCGAGTCCAGAATACTGGCCATAAACACTCCCTAAAAACGCTTGGCATTAATCATGCATGCGTGATGGATTGCGTCAGACTATCGATGTGACAACGAACAGATTCTGAAGCAATCATAGTTAAATATGGTGATATGCGTGAACAACTTATCGACCAACGAGCGAAAATGATTAACCGACTTTTACTCATCAGCCTCTTTTTTGGCAGCATATCTTCCAGCTACGCCTCGGACGTCACTACTTATCTGCAAGAAAGGGCACAAGAGTTCGTTTACAGCCAGCTGGATGTTCCGTTGGATGCCAGAGCGGAGGTCACCCCTGCCACGCTGGATGAACGGCTCCCACTGACCCGCTGCGAAGATCTGCTCACTATCAGCTTACCAGCAAAAATGGAAATTCGCCGCAATACAACAGTTTACCTTAAATGTGAGGAAGACAAACCCTGGGACGTCTATCTCCCGGTGCGGGTCAGCATTCAAAAACCCTATGTCACGGTGGCCAACCCCATTGCCAAGGGGGATCTGCTGAGTGAAAGCCAGCTGGTCCTGGCCTATCAGGATCAAACCCTGATCCGCGGCGACTACCTGACTGACACCACCCCTCTTATCGGGGTGCGCAGCAAGCGGGAGCTAAAACCGGGGCAGCCCATCCGTTTGAGCCAGGTTTGTGTAGTGTGTAAAGGGGATCAGGTCACTCTGACGGCAGAAAACAGCAACTTCCAGATCAAAACCATGGCCCGAGCCTTGCAAGATGGCAGCTTCGGAGAGATCATCAAACTCGTCAATATTCGCTCCGGCAAAACCGTTGAGGGTAAAGTCAGTGCTGTGGGTGCCGTATCGGTCACGTTTTAAATCCGGATCCTTGACAACTTTTTTCTAAAGTTTTGACCTGCCGCACCGATAAACAGGTAAGCAAACCTTAAAGCAGACGAAGGTAACTAAAATGGCCATCAACAATATCAACAACTTGGCGAACAATCGGTTGCAAAATACCGCTAATAGCCAGGGGACAGGCAGCAAGTCAGTCACCTCATCGCCCGAAAACAAAGCGGCTACTGTCAAGCTGGACTCCGTCTCCTTGACCAGTGAGGCGCAACAATTGCAAAAGATGCAACAAAACCTCAATACCGCCTCGACCGGCAATGAGAGCAAGGTCGAACGACTGAAAAAAGCCGTCGCGAGTGGCGAATATCAGGTCAACAGTGACGCTGTTGCCAAGAAGATGTTCAGTTTCGAGGCCAATCTGGACAAAGTTCTGGGATGATGGACTTACCTTCGTTACTGCACACCCAAGATGATTACCTCAGCCAGATGCAAGGCATTCTGGAAGAGGAGTTCAGCTTGCTCGAGCAGCATCAGGCACTGGCACTGCCTGCACTGACCGAACGCAAACAGCAGTTGCTTGCTGCGATAGAAACCCTGGACAAGACGCTGGCAGAGATGCCGGAACTGGCACTGCAGCTGGCAGCCTATCCCGACGAGATAGCGCAGCTTCGTGCAAAACTGGATGCCTGCCAGACACAAAATGATATCAACGGTCGATTGCTTGAATTGAGCATGGTTTCCAACCGTCGTCTGGCAACCTTTCTGAGTCAGTTGCGAGATCGCAACAGCCTGACCTATGACGCCAAGGGCAACACTCGCTCTGGCACCCGCTCCTACGGTATCAAGGCCTGACATCTCTTATCAGGCCTTGCATTTTTGCTGTCCGTTTTAAAACATCAGTCGCAGCAACTCTCGCCCATCCTCACACGCATTGACGCGTAGCACCCCGTCTTCATAGCACCCGTAACTGGCAGGCAGCTCGCCGCGCGGGAAACAGATCGACCCAGGGTTCATCAATACCCGATCCCCCTGCCACTCCAGCACCGGCACATGAGTGTGGCCACTCAGGAACAGACTGCCTGCCGGCAGCTGTACCTCGTCCGGACGGTAAAGATGACCGTGGCTGACAAACCAGCGCCGCTCATCGACCAGCAGCTGGTTGTAGGGGGCGGTAATGGGAAAGCGCAACAGCATCTGATCCACTTCGGAATCACAATTGCCCCGCACCGCGATGATCTGCGGTGCCAACTCGTTGAGCCGATCGGCCACCGCAGCCGGGTTATACCCCTCCGGCAGAGGATTGCGCGGGCCATGGTTGAGCAGATCGCCGAGCAGCAGATAGTGATCCGGCTGCCAGGGCTCAAGTTGGGTCAGCACCCGCTCCAGCGCAATGATGCTGCCGTGGATGTCGGAAATGATGGCAAGTTTCATGAAATGCTCCTCACTGCGGGCTGAAATAGAGATCCTTGGTGGCAATCGTCCCTTTCAAATTCTGGCTGGGCAGCCCTCGCAGCGCGGGATCGACCAGTCTCATCTGATTGTAATGATATACGGGGATGATCGGCGCCTCTTCGAGCAGCAACTGTTCGGCATGGTGGTACAGTTCGCCCCGGCTCGCACTGTCCAGCGTGTTGGCTGCCTGCTCCAGCAGCAGATCAAAATCGGGATTGCAGTAGCCGCTCTCGTTGCGCAGATCCTGACAACGGAAGCTGCCCAGCATGGCTGACGGCTCGACGTAATCGCCAAACAGGAAGCTTCTTGCCACCTGAAAATCACCGCTATCCTTGGCCACCTGATAGGCGCCCCACTCCAAACTGTTGAGGGAGACCTGCACCCCCAGCTTCTGCCACATGGCGGCAATGGCCATCGCCATCTGCTTGTGGGTATCGGCGGTGTTGTAGGTAATGCTCAGCTTGAGTGGATTCGCACTGTTATACCCGGCTGCTGACAGCAGGGCTGCCGCTTTGGCCTGGCGGGTCGGCATATCCTCGAGCGCCACAGGCAATACCACCCGGGGATAACCCGGCATCTCCGGCAACAGCGACCATGCCGCCTGTTCATCCTGCCCGCTCACCGCACCAATGAGCTGCTGTCGATCAACCGCCATGGAGAGCGCCTGACGCACCCGCACATCCTGCAGTTCCGGGCGCTTCAGATTGAACGCATAGAGATAGGTGCCAAACAGCGGCAAACCCCACAGCCGCTCCGGGGACTCGCGCTTCATCTTCTGGTAATAGCCGAGGGAGACCTTGTTGGTCAGCTGGATTTCACCGGCCTCATAACGCAGCCGCTCCGCATGTTGCGAGGTGATCGGCAGGTAGGTGACTCGCCCGATACGGGTGTGAAGGTCGTCCCAGTAGTGGATATTGCGCTCGGCTTCGATCCGCTCGTTCGGCGTCCAGTTTGTCAGCCGGTACGCACCGTTGCTCACCAGCTTGCCGGGCTCGGTCCACTGCTTGCCAAACTGGGCTATCGCCTTCTGATTGACGGGCACAAAGGGGCGCTGACTGATGAGCTGCAGGAAATAGGGAGCCGGCCGCTCCAGAGTGATTTTCAGGATCTGGTCGCTTTGCGCCTCAATGCCCAGATTGTCGAGCTCCAGCGCACCGGCATAGATGGATTGCGCGTTGTTGATCCCCGTCGCCAGCAGCAACCCGGCAGAAGGGGAACTGATGGCAGGATCGAGCAGACGGCGCCAGGCATAGACGAAATCAGCGGCCACCAGCGGCTCGCCATTGGACCACTTCAGTTGGGGGCGCAGGAAAAAGCGCCACTCCAGCCCATCGTCACTCACCTCCCAGCGCAGCGCCTGAGCTGGTACGATACGCCCCTGCCCGTCGTCACTGACCAGCCCTTCAAACAGATCGACCAGTACCGCCTCCCCCGGAAAACTGGATCGCACCAGCGCCGGATCCAGCGACTCCGGCTCGGCACCATTGCCCTTGACCAGGGTTTGCCGATCGGCCAGCAGAGGCTGCTGCTCAACGGTGGTGGCATGGGCCAGAGGCCCTGCCAGCACGGCAAGCAATAGCGGGGAGAGCCAGCGTTGCGCCAGCTTGGGGAAGAAACCATACCTCATGACAAAACCTCGAATAAAACCACTGCAGGAGGGGAAGGCCGACGGCGCGCCTGATGAATGCCTGATGCCGCTCTTGTTATCCCCGAAAACGCCCCGTATTGTATCGGGCTTGCCCGGGAGATGGAGTCTTTCGGGTTAATTTTTTCAGGAGTTTTTATGGGTTATGAGTGGCTGGCCCTCGCATCGGCCAGTTTATGGGCAGTTGCAGCGCTAATTTCGGTCAAACCGGCCCGTCATCTCGGCGCATTCGCCTACAGTCGCTGGCGCATGTTTCTGGTCAGCCTGATGCTCGGCACCATGAGTCTGCTCACTGGCGGCTGGCAAACCCTCACCGCAAGCGTCCTGCCCCTGCTCGCCATCTCGGGGCTGGTCGGCATCTTCGTCGGCGATACGGCGCTGTTTGCCTGCATGAACCGGCTGGGACCAAGACGCAGTGCCCTGCTTTTTTCCTGCCATGCGCTGTTTTCCGCCCTGCTTGGACTGTGGCTCTTTAATGAACAGCTGACGGGCTGGCGACTGCTGGGGGCCATGCTGGTCTTTGCCGGCGTGATGCTGGCAATCCTGTTTGGCAGACGCAGTAGCAGCAACGAGTGGGAACAGATCCGTGGCAATCTGGCGCTGGGGATTGGCCTTGGCCTGACGGCGGCACTGTGTCAGAGCGTGGGAGCCATCATCGCCAAGCCGGTGATGATGAGTGGTGAGGTGGATGCGGTGAGTGCATCGGGTATCCGGATGGGCAGCGCCCTGCTGGCCCACTGCGTCCTGCGGCTGGGGCGCTTGCCGCTGGCTATGCCGCTCAAACCGGTCAATCAGCAGATCCTCGCCATGATTGCCACCAACGGTTTTCTGGCGATGGGGCTGGGCATGACGCTGATCCTGATGGCACTGCGGCAGGGCGAGGTGGGCATGGTGGCGATTCTCTCCTCCACCACGCCGGTACTGCTGCTGCCGCTGTTGTGGTGGCACTCGGGGGAGCGGCCATCCGTTGCCGCCTGGGCGGGGGCACTGATTGCCACCTTGGGCACGACGCTGGTGCTGGGTTTCAGCACTCACTGACACCCGGCACCATCGCTGATCAGAACAGGGCAATCTCCTCAGCGGTCAACTCGCGGTATTCACCGGGGGCCAGCTCTTCATCCAGCGTCAGGCCGCCCACCCGCTCGCGATGCAAACCAACGACCTTGTTGCCGATGGAGGCAAACATCCGCTTGACCTGGTGGTACTTGCCTTCATGGATGGTCAGGCGGGCCTCGCACTCGCCGAGAATTTCCAGCTGGGCAGGACGGGTTTTATCGGTCTCGTTACGCAGGTAGACCCCTTCGGCGAACAACTCGATTGCATCCGGGCTCACCGGATCGGCCAGCCAGACATGATAAGTCTTGGCACACTCGTGACGCGGTGAGGTGATACGGTGCGACCATTGGCCGTCGTCGGTCACCAGCACCAGACCCGTGGTATCGAGGTCGAGGCGCCCCACCACGTGCAGCTTGCCCATCGCCGGCTCATCCATCAGGAAGAAGACGGTCGGGTGATCCGGATCCTCGTTGGAGCAGACATACCCTTCCGGCTTGTGCAGCATGAAATAGCGGTTGCGCTGCTCCAGCGTCAGCACCACGCCGTCAAACTCGATCTGGCTCTGCTCATTGATATGAAAGGCGGGCTGCTTGACCACAATGCCATCCACCATGACCTCACCCTGACGGATCAGTTTGCCTGCCAGCGAGCGGGTCAAATCGGAACAATCGCACAGAAATTTATCAAGCCGCATTCACAACCTCGGAGTCCAACAAGTAAAGGGGCGTCATTATATCGGGCGGGGGCGACAACGCCACTGTTAAGGGGTTGCCAATTATGACGAAGTGGTCATCCAATGTTACACTTCTCCGGTGTGACCCATCCGAACGATACTCATAATAATAAAAGTCAGGAAGCCCTCATGAAGTCTCAAGCATCCTATCCCGTCATTCCCGTCAACCAGCTAAAACCCGGCATGTATGTGATTGCTATCGCCAGCCAGACAGGTGGGATGGAGATCGCCCAGATGGGCATGGTGACCAGCGTGGCACAAATTGCCAATCTGGTACGCCAGGGGGTGCTCACGGTGCGCATCGATCTGGCCCGCAGCAAGCTGGGCAGCGCCGAGAGTGACGCCGTTATCTCCCCCGACCTCAATGCCAACAGCGCTCAGGCGGGACGCCGGGCCAGTGCCAACGGTGAAGGGCGGGAGCTGAAGATCCGCCGCCTTTACCAAGAGGCCCGCGAGCTGCAAGGCAAGTTCATTCGCCAGCTCCAGGCGGGTGAACCCATCGACATCACCCCGCTGGCGGAAGTCGCCGAAGAGATGGTGGACACCATGTTCAGCCACGGCGATGCCATGCTCTGTCTGGCCCGTATTCGCGCCAAGGATGCCTACCTGATGGAGCACTCCATGAACGTGGCCATTCTGCTCGCCAACTTCGGTCGCTATCTGGGTCTGGAGCGCAGCGTGCTCAAGGAGCTGACCTTGGGTGGCCTGCTGCACGACGTGGGCAAGATAATGACCCCGGACGAGGTGCTCAACAAACCGGGCAAGCTCACCGACGAGGAGTTCACCATCATGCGCCAGCATGTGGTGCACAGTTACGAGATCCTCAGCAATACACCGGGCATCACCCCCACAATGCTGGAAGTCGCCGCCAACCACCACGAGCGACTCGATGGCACCGGCTACCCGCAGCGGCTCAAAGGCGATCAGCTCTCGCTCTATACCCGGATGAGCGGCATCGTCGATGTCTATGACGCCATCACCGCGGATCGGGTCTACAAAGCGGGCATGCAGCCGACCCAGGCCTTCCGCATCCTGCTCAAGGGGATCAATCAGCACTTCGATGCCGAACTGGTGACCAAGTTCATCAAGTGCATGGGGGTCTATCCGGTGGGAACGCTGGTGCAACTCTCGAACCAGCGGTTGGCCATCGTGATGCAGCGCAACGAACAGCAACCGCTCAAGCCGGTGGTCAAGGTGATCTATCACGCCACCCAGCGTCACTACCTCGAGGTGCAGTGGCTGGATCTGGCCAAATCAGGTGTGCAGGAGAGCATCGAATGCACAGTCGATCCCAAAGAGTTTGGCATCAAACTCGCCAACTTCTTCTAATCCCTTACCTCAGATATTCATGATTGGCGCTGGCTGTCGAGCCAGTGCTGGATCAGAAACTCCTCATCCAGTGGCGAGAGATCAAAACGCAGGCTGGCTTCTTCAATGGCAGAGATATCGTGCTGGTGATGCTCGCTGAGCCAAAGCACCGCACGACGCAAATCTTCACCATGGGGGAGTAGCAAATGGTCGCTCATGGGATACCTCCGGTAGACTGCAGGGCGGCCCGCGAACGTGGCCTCCTCTTTCAAGTCTAGTCGGTCAATCCCCACAACCTGTGCTTCACCCTCCCCCCTTTATCACAGCAATCCGCTTGTCACTGCAATCAGCGACCGAAGGCGCGCTGCCAATCCTGATCAAACGTCACCAGCGCCGCATCCACCGCAGGCACGTTCAGCAACTGCTCCGCCACATCGAGCGGCAAGGTGATGGACTGGCAACCGGCCAGCAGGCAGTCAAGCGCCTGACGGGGAGTGCGGAATGACGCCGCCAGCACCTTGCTGTTCGGGGCGTGCAGCTCAAGCAGCTGTTGCAGCTCCTGCACGGTGGCGATGCCATCGCCCCCCTGGGCATCCAGTCGGTTGACATAAGGTGCGACATATTCAGCCCCCGCTACCGCAGCCAGCCAGCCTTGCAGCGGGGTATAGACCGCAGTGCCCAGAGTCGGCACGCCGTTGGCGGTCAGGCTCTTGATGGCTGCCAATCCCTCCGCACATACCGGGATCTTGATCACCAGATCCGGGTCCAGCTCACGCAGGGCGAACGCCTCGCGCACCATCTCGGTGTCGGTTTTGGCCATCACCTGGGCAAACAAGCGCGCCTTGGGCCCCAGAACGTCGCGCAGGGCGGGCAGCAGCTCGGAGAGCGGTATGCCCCCGGCGGCAGTAATGGAAGGATTGGTGGTGACACCGGCCAACGGCAGGATCCGTGACCAGCGACGCACTGCCGCCACATCGGCGGTATCGAGATACAGCTCCATCTCTAACTCCTTAACGGGATGTTCAATATGTCGCCATTCTAGCGATAAAACATCTGCAAATTGCTTGATCGAAATCAAATCAGCTTTCGAATGAAAGCAAATAGAATGAAAAAACAAAAGGAGGCGGTATGATTTTCGACCTGCAACGATATTCAACTCACGATGGCCCCGGCATTCGCACCCTGATATTTCTCAAGGGGTGTTCGCTGGCCTGTCTGTGGTGTCAAAACCCGGAGAGCCGCTCTCCCACGCCGGACATACTACTCGACCGGCGCCAGTGCATCGAGGGATGCCAGCTCTGCAGCCAGGCTTGTCCGGCAATCTTGCGTGACAGCCAAGGCATCCAACTCACCCGTTCAGCCCTCAAGGCCGACGATATGGAACGGCTGCGCGGCCTCTGCCCCAGCGAAGCGCTGCAGGTGTGCGGCCGCGATGAAACCCTGGACACCCTGATGGACACCATCTTGCGGGATCGTCCCTTCTTCGAGCGCAGCGGCGGTGGCGTCACCCTCTCCGGTGGCGAACCTTTTATGCAGCCCGACTTTGCAGCAGCTCTGCTGGCCCGCTGCAAGGCACAAGGGCTGCACACGGCGGTCGAGAGCTGCCTCCATGTGCCTTGGCATCAGATTGAGCCAAGCCTCCCCTCACTGGATCTGGTGCTGGCGGATCTTAAACACGTGGACAAGGAGCGTTTCTTCAACTGGACCCGCGGCAAGGTAGAGTTGCCCATCGCGAACCTCAAACGCCTCGCCGAGCGCGGCGTGCCGATGCAGATCCGGGTGCCGCTCATTCCCGGCTTCAATGCCGACCGTGCATCGATCGAAGCCATCACCAACACCGCCGCCAGCCTCGGCACCGTGCAGGAGATCCACTTTCTCCCCTACCACACGCTGGGGATGGGCAAATATGCCCTGCTGGATCAGCCCTACCAGGCGCCGGACGCACCGCTCGACGACCCCGATTTACTCCGCTTTGCCCACGCATACGCCCAACGTCAGGGGCTGACCCCTGTGACCAGAGGATAAGATCATGACCCAGCTCGACCTCAATACCCTCAGCCCGCGGATCCGCGCCCACAAAGAGAGCCTGATCCACATAGTGCAGCCACCGGTCTGCACCGAGCGTGCCCGCCACTACACCGAGGCCTATCAGGCTCATCTCGCCCGGCCGCTGCCGGTGCGCCGTGCGCTGGCGCTGGCCCATCACCTCAAGCAGCGCACCATCTGGATCAAGCACGACGAGCTTATCGTAGGCAATCAGGCCAGTCAGGTACGGGCGGCGCCGCTGTTTCCGGAATACACGGTGAGCTGGATTGAGAAAGAGATCGACGAGCTGGCGGACAGACCCGGTGCCGGTTTTGCGGTCAGCGAAACCGACAAGGAAATCATCCACGCCCTCACCCCCTTCTGGCGCGGCCAGACAGTGCAGGATCGCTGCTTCGGCCTCTTTACCGACGAGCAGAAAGCGCTACTGGAGAGCGGCATCATCAAGGCCGAGGGCAACATGACCTCGGGGGATGCCCACCTCGCGGTCAACTATGAGGAGCTGCTCACGCTGGGTCTCGATGGCTTCAAGGCCAAGGTGGCCGAGCGGCGCAGTCGGCTGGATTTGGCGGATTGGGCCGATCTGCAGCGCGAGCAGTTCCTGCACGCCGTCGCCATCACCCTAGAGGCGGTCAGCGATCACATCGGGCGCTACGCCGCCCTTGCCCGCGACATGGCTGCGCAAGAATCGCGACCCGAACGCCAAAGCGAGCTTGAGACCATTGCGCTCAACTGCGCCCACATCGCCCACCAGCCCCCCGAGACCTTCTGGCAGGCGCTGCAGCTCTGCTACTTTATCCAGCTCATTCTGCAGATCGAATCCAACGGCCACTCGGTGTCGTTTGGCCGGATGGACCAATATCTCTACCCCTGGTATCGCCGCGAGGTGGAACTGTCAGAATCCCTGTCACGCTCCCGCGCCATCGAACTGCTGCAAGGGTGCTGGCTCAAGTTGCTGGAGGTGAACAAGATCCGCTCCGGCACCCACTCCAAGGCCTCCGCCGGCAGCCCGCTCTATCAAAACGTCACCATCGGTGGCCAGAACTGGCGGGATGGCGCGGCCCATGACGCGGTCAACGGCCTCTCCTACGCGATTCTGGAGTCCTGCGGCCAGCTGAGATCCACCCAGCCGAACCTGTCGGTGCGCTACCACGCCGGGATGAGCGAGGATTTCCTCGACGCCTGCATTCAGGTGATCCGCTGCGGCTTTGGCATGCCCGCCTTCAACAACGACGAGGTGGTGATCCCCGAGTTCATCAAGCTCGGGGTGAGCGTGGAAGATGCCCACCACTACGCCGCCATCGGCTGCATCGAGACCGCCGTGCCCGGCAAGTGGGGCTATCGCTGCACCGGCATGAGCTTTATCAACTTCGCCCGCATTCTGCTGGCATCCCTCGATGGCGGCCGCGATGCCACCACCGGCAAGGTCTTCCTGCCCCAAACCCAATCGCTGCGAGACGGTAACTTTGGCAACTTTGACGAGGTGATGGCCCGCTGGGATGAGCAGGTGCGCTACTTCACCCGCAAATCCATCGAGATCGACTGCGTGGTCGACAGCGTGCTGGAAGCGCAGGCCCACGACATCCTCTGCAGCACCTTGGTGGATGACTGCATCGAACGCGGCAAGACCATCAAAGAGGGGGGTGCCGTCTATGACTGGGTCTCCGGTCTGCAGGTGGGGATCGCCAACCTCGGCAACAGTCTGGCGGCCCTGAAGAAACTGGTGTTCGAGCAGGGCGTGGTGGATCAGCACGAGCTGGCTGCCGCCCTGGAGCAGGACTTTGCAGGGCTCCAGGGCGAGCAGTTGCGCCAGCGCCTCACCAATGCCGCCCCCAAATATGGCAACGATCTGGACGAGGTCGATCTGCTGCTGGTGCAGGCTTACCAGAGCTACATCGACGAGCTCAAGGGGTTGCACAACACCCGCTTCGGGCGCGGCCCCATTGGCGGCACCTACTATGCCGGCACCTCCTCCATCTCGGCCAACGTGCCGTTCGGTGCCGCCACCATGGCCACCCCGGATGGGCGTCACGCCCGCACGCCGCTGGCGGAAGGAGCCAGCCCTTCGTCAGGTTCGGATCGTCTCGGCCCGACGGCGGTATTCAACTCCATCGGCAAGCTGCCCACGGCGGCGATCCTCGGCGGGGTACTGCTCAACCAGAAGCTGAGCCCGGCGAGCCTTGAGAACGAGCGGGACAAGACCAAGCTGATGAGCCTGCTGCGCACCTTCTTCGAGGTGCACAAGGGGTGGCACGTGCAGTACAACATCGTCTCGCGCGAAACCCTGCTGGCAGCCAAGGCCAATCCGGATCAGTACCGGGATCTGGTGGTACGGGTGGCGGGCTATTCGGCCTTCTTCACCGCCTTATCCCCGGATGCGCAAGATGATATCATCGCCCGCACCGAGCACAGTCTCTGACGGGGCGCGCCCATGGCGCCTGTGACGTCATATGATTGGCAAGCCACCCCACGGGTGGCTTGCCGCTATCCACCACCTTGCATGCGAGCGCACCATGAACCCACGCCACCAACTGATCCTCACTCTGGTCCATCAGGCGCGCAAGATGAGCGTGAGTGAGCTCGCCCAACACACTGGCGTGTCTGAGGTGACGGTGCGCAACGACCTCACCGCGCTGGAGAAACAGGGGCTGCTCAGACGGGTACACGGCTCGGCCATGGCGCTGGAGACCGATGACCCGGATGCCCGGATGAACATCAACTACCTGCTCAAGGAGCGCCTCGCCGAGCGGGCTGCCCAGCTGGTAGAAGATGGCGAGACGGTCTTTATCGAAGGGGGCAGCGCCAACGCCATGCTGGCGCGCCATCTGGCCCTGCACAAGCGGGTCACCATCATCACCATCAGCAGCTATATCGCCCATCTGCTCAAAGACACCCCGGCTCAGGTGGTGCTGCTCGGCGGGCTGTTCCAGCATCAGAGCGAAAGCGTGGTGGGGCCGCTGACGCGCCTCTGCATCGAGCAGGTGCACTTCTCCAAAGCCTTTATCGGGGTCGACGGTTTTCACCCCGAGGTGGGCTTTACCGGTCGTGACATGATGCGGGCCGATGTGGTCAACAGCGTGCTGGCCAAGGGGATGACCAATGTGGTGATCACCGACAGCAGCAAATTTGGCGCCATCCACCCGAGCCAGCTGGGCGCACCGGGCCAGATCACCGTGCTGGTCACCGACGATGCCCTGCCCGCCCCCATGCGTGCGGCTATCACCAACCGTGGTATTGCGCTGCACTGCGTCACAGCCTGATCTGCCCTGACCTTGCCAGCAGTCCCCAGGCCCCTCAACTAAAAAACCCAAACGGGTCTTTAGCCTTGACACTCACCACCTGCTCAGGGGTATGCTCGCCCTCTTGCCGATCGCGCCGGGCTGTGTAAACCCTCGCGCCGCACTGCTGATGACAGGGATTTCAACCATGCAAACCAAAGACAAGTGTCTGGCCGCTCTGGTCATCCTCTGCTGGGGGCTCAACTTCATCGCCATCAAGTGGGGACTGGAGGGGATACCACCGCTACTGCTGGGGGCACTTCGCTTTATCGGCGTGGTCTTTCCCGCCATCTTGCTGGTGCCCAGGCCCGCCATGCCCTGGCGCTGGCTGCTGGCCTACGGCGGCGCCATCAGTCTGGGCCAGTTCGCGTTTCTGTTCAGTGCCATGAAGTTCGGTATGCCCGCGGGCATGGCCTCGCTGGTGCTGCAATCCCAGGTGGTGTTCACCCTGCTGTTTGCCATGATCTGGCTGGGGGAGCGCTGGCAGCCTCACCACTGGGTGGCGCTGCCTTTGGCGGGATTCGGCCTCTATCTCGTCGCCACCCACGGTGAAGGCAACCTGACCCTGCTCGGCTTCATCCTGACGCTGTGCGCCGCAGCCTGCTGGGGCCTTGGCAACGTCATCAATCGCCAGATTGGTCTGCGCTATCAGACCACACTGCCGAGCCTGATCGCCTGGGGCGGTCTGGTGCCCATCCTGCCATTTTTCGCCCTCTCCTGGCTGTTCGAGGGGCCGGAGCTGATGGCCAGCAGCCTGCTCAACTTCAGCTGGCAGGGATTATTGTGCGTGCTCTACCTCTCGTATGTCGCGACCTGGTTGGGTTACGGACTGTGGGGGCGACTGCTGATGCGCTATCCGGTGGCGCAGGTGGCGCCGCTCTCCCTGCTGATCCCCTGTGTTGGCATGGTGGCGGCAGCCCTGCTGCTCGATGAACATCCGACCGCCATGCAGTGGCTGGGCTCAGGTCTGGTGCTGCTCGGCTTTGTGGTGCATCTGCTCGGTGGCAGACTGCGCGGGTTAAAACCACAGAGCGTGACATGATGAGCGCCTGTCAATTCGCGCTATTTCATTGACCTGACAGGATAAAATTTTCATGATGAGCCAGTCCCCATCGGGACGGACATCACCAGAGCGTGATCTGCAGGAAGCAGACTTCAGGAGAGCAAGGACATGCCATCGACCATCACCACCGGGGGGCGCCGCCTCCCCCCTATCATTCGCGCCACCGCCATCACCCTGACCCTATGCTGGAGCCCGTTTGGCTGGAGTGCCACGCTACCTGCTGACTTGAGGTGGGAGAGCAACAACCAGGATCCGGTCTATGCCGATCCGGCCGCCAAGCGCGGCGGCACCTTTCGCACCTTTATGACCAGCTTCCCCCTGACCTTGCGCAAATATGGCCCCGACTCCAACGGCGGCTTTGCCGGTTACGTGCGGGAGAGCAACCTGCCACTGCTGAGCACCCACCCCGTCACCGGCAACCCCATGCCGATGCTGGCCAACGAGTGGGCCTTCGGCGCCGATCACAAGACCCTCTATTTTCGCATCAATCCCAAGGCGCGCTGGTCGGACGGCCAACCGGTCACCGCCGATGACTGGCTCTTTACCCTCAAGATGATGCGCAGCAAAGAGATCAACGATCCCTGGTACAACAACTACTACAGCACCCAGATAGCCGACATCACCAAGTTTGATGATCACACCCTGGCCATCACCAGCGGCACCGAAAAGAGCCGCCAGGATCTGCTCGAATCACTGCCCATCAGCCCGGAGCCGAGCCACGCCATCAAGCTCACCGCCAACTGGGTCAAGGAGTACAACTGGAAGGTGTTGCCGGTCACCGGCCCCTATCAGCTCGATCAGGTGAAAAAGGGCAAGTCGGTCACCTTCAAACGGATTGAAAACTGGTGGGGAGATGACGAGCGTTACTTCCAGCATCGCTTCAATCCCGCGCGGATCGAGATCAAGGTGCTCAGGGATCTGAACATCGCCTGGCAACACTTCCTGCGCGGCGATCTCGACACCTTCCCGCTGGTGATGCCCAACTGGTGGCACGACAAGACCAAAACCGCGGAGTTCGAGAAGGGTTATATCTCGCGTACCTGGTTCTACAACCAGACCCCGCAATCTCCAATGGGGCTCTATCTCAACACCGCCGATCCGCTGCTGAATAATCTAGATGTGCGGCTCGGGGTTCAGCATGCCCTCAACCTCGACAAGATGCTCACCACCCTGCTGCGGGGGGATTACCAGCGACTCAACAGTTATGGCTCAGGTCAGGGTGAATTTACCAACAGCGAGATCAAGGCCCGTCCGTTCGATCCCAAACTGGCACGGGAATACTTTGCCAAGGCAGGCTTTGACAAGGTAGGGCCACAGGGGATTTTGCAAAACGACAAGGGGCAGTCACTGACCCTCGCCATCACCTACACCACCGCAGAGCACGCCCAGCGGCTCACGCTGTTGCGGGAAGAGGCCAAGAAGGCGGGGCTTAATCTGGAGCTCAACCTGATGGATGCCTCGGCCGGTTTCAAATCGATGCTGGAGAAAAAGCACCAGAGCGCCTGGATGGCCTGGGCGGGCAGCCGCTACCCCGCCTATTGGGAGTTCTTCCACAAGGTCAACGCCAACAAGCCCCAGACCAACAACATCATGAACATCGATGATGACGCCATCACGGCGCTGGTGGAGCAGTACGACAAGGAGTTCGACTTTGCCAAAAAGGCGTCCCTGTCACGGCAGATCCAGCAGCGGCTCTATGAGCTGGCCAGCTTCGTCCCTGCTTATCAGGTGCCCTACACCCGGGAAGGGGCATGGCGCTGGATCAAACTGCCCAAGGTACCTGCAACCCCCAAGAGCGAGCAGCTCTACTGGCCCCTCGGTGGCGACAACAGCGGTTACAGCTACGGTGGCCTGCTGTGGATTGATGAAGAGGCAAAGGCACAGACCAAAGCGGCCATCAAGGCCGACAAAACGTTCCCGGTCGTGCTCCTGACTGACACCACTTATCGGCAACCCTAGTCCTGGCCGCCCTCCTCTGCTCCAGCGAGCACAGGATGGCCGCCCCAAAAACGACAGACCCCGCACAGTGGCGGGGTCTTGTTTTGCAACCGGGTTGCTTGCAAGCAAACGAGGCAATTAGCCGCGCTTGGCCTGCTTCTCGGCAATGGCGTCAGCCACATCGCCCGGCTCCAGCACAATACCTTCCTGATCCGGGGTCGGGAACACGGCAACACACAGCTCGTCCTGCTCCATACCGTCAACCCAGCGCTCCAGCCACACCTTGAGGGTGATGGACTGCGGCTTGCAATCGGCCCACTCACCTTCGGCCCACGCCTTGGCGTACTCCGGGTGCGGCCATACCGGGATGCAATCTTCATCATCGGTGGTCAGCATCATGACGCCATGCTCGTCAGTCAGCACAAACAGCTCTTCATGCTCGACCAGCTTGCTGATGAAGTGTTCGTAACGGTAATCAGCGTTCAGTTGCAGCGCGGCATTGCGCTCGGTGTCGCTCAGTTCATAGCTCATTGGCCAAGTCTCTCTCTCGATAAAGGGCGCCATGTTCACATCTTGTCGGCAGCTTGTCCAGCTTGCACCCGCGCCAGGAGGGTGGGAGCGCACTGCGAATATGAGCCAGTAATGCACTGACCTTGCGCGGCTGCCGCCCATAAGGATAGAGCAATCCCACCTGCCATGGCACCGCTTGCCAACCGGTCAAACAGGGGATCAAGCTGTCCGGATGGGCCCGGTTCAGCGCCCGGACACGGGTATCTGGTAAAATACCGATGCCCCGGCCACGTCGCATCGCGCTGATCTGCATCCCCACATCATCAAACAGCAAGCGGGAGGGCGTAGGCTGGCACAGATACTCCCCCTCCTGTATATGCCGTAACAGCACCCCGTCGTTGATCGTCGCGCCCCCACCAATCCAGTCATGGGTGCTCACATCCCTGGGGTGTTGTATCGGCTGTTGTCCTGCCAGATAGTCCGGGCTGGCATAAAGAGAGGCGGGCAGTTGCACCAGTGGTTCGTAACGCAAACCACACTCGGGATCTGCTCCGAACCAGCACCAGATCTCACCCTGAGCGGCACTGTTGGGAGAGAGCTGCTCGTCTGTTTTCAGACTGATCCTGGCCCCGGGATAGTGCTCCAGAAACGACTCAAGCGCTTCCACAAACCATGTCTCGGCGCAGACGGGGTGACAGCGTACCAGCAACTCCCCGCTCACCTCTTCCCGCAGATCCTCCATCACCTGCAGCCCTTGCTGCGAGAGTCGCAACATCTGCCGGGCATAGGATTCAAACAATCGGCCCGCCTCCGTCAGCTGTAGTCGATTACTCTGACGACGCAATAACGGCTGACCAACCCGCAGCTCCAGCTGGGCGAGACGACGGCTCATGGTCGATTTCGGGAAACCGAGTTGATCGGCGGCAGCGGTTAGACCGCCGCACTCGACCACAGCGCAGAATATTTTTATTTCGATCAGGTCCAGCATTCACATTCCCGCATCAATCGGCTGTTGGCGCGAGCTGGCGAACCAGAGCTTGCTGATTTTGCATCAGCCAGACTTCGATCGGCTGATCTCCCAGCCGCAGCAAGGGGTCCGGCTGCCAGATGCCAAGGGAACGCCCTTTGTGCGGACGACTGGTCAGCACCAGATCGGCCTGCTGTTGCGGCACCAACGGCAGACCGAGCGCCTGCGCCAGTGGCATCAGCCGTTGATCTGCCACCGCCAGGCTGGCCACATTGTGCGCCAGCAGCACATCGTCAAACGCCATGGCACTGCCCTGCACCGCCCGCAGCAATCGCTGGCGATTGCGTTCAATCTGCGCGCTCTGGGCTGGCCACATACGGGCCAGATCCCGCGCGGCCACATTTCCCATCAGGGTCAAATTGCCAAAATCGAGCCAGAAGTAGTCCCCCTCCCCGTCCGCTCGCAGGGTCACTTTGGCGCCAGCCGGCGCCAGCTCCCGCGCGACATCAATGGGCACGACCCGGATCTGGCGCTGGCGCAACAGGGGATAAATCGCCAGCTCCGGCTGCAACGACTCCATCGTCAGCAGGGCATCGGCCGGTCCCAGAGTGGCCACATCCACCTTGCTCAGCCAGCCGGGGATCCGGTTCAGCGGCAATCTGGCGGGCGGCAGATAACGGGCGACGATACCGGTGTCGGCCAACAGCGAAAGGTTGATGGCGTGCAACACCGGCACGGTACTGACCACGGTCGGCGCGGCCCACAACGGCAACGCCAGCAGGCCGAGCAGCAAACAAACAAAAGATCTCATTCAATGGTTCTCCAGCGACGGTAACCGAGCGCAAGTACAAAAAAGAGCGAGGCAAACATCACGATGGCTGCCCCGGAAGGCAGTGGCAGGGCGCCCGCCATCGGCACCAGAATGCCGAGGAAGCAGCTGAGGGTTGAAAACAGCACCGATAGCCAGAAAAACTGGGCACCACTGCGACTCACCAGTCGGGCCGCCGTCGCGGGGATAAGCAGCAGCGCCCCCACCAGAATGGCCCCAATCACCTTGACCGAGGCGACCGTCATCAGGGCAATCAGCAACACGAACAGATAGTCATAGAGACGCACCGCCACCCCGCGGCTGCGCGCCAGCTCCGGCGCCAGACTCGCCAGCAGGGCGGTATTGGTTCCGCGCAGCAACATCAGCAGTGCAGGAATGGCAATGAGCTGCAGCACCAGAAGGTCGAGATCCTTGACCGTCAGGATCGAGCCAAACAGCACGTTTTCCAGGATATGTACGTTGACCCGCTTGGCTACATAAAGCAGCAAGGCGGCCCCCAACGCGATGGCAAACGAGAGGAACACGCCCACCAACGCATCATAAGGGATCTGGGTGCGGCTCTTGACCCAGTGGAGCAGCAGGGCAAATAGGATGCAAAAACAAAACAGCGCCACCAGCGGCGCCGTGGCGGGCTCCCCCAGCAAGATCCCGAGTGCCACACCGGTCAGGGCACCGTGACCGACCGCTTCGGAGAAAAACGCCAGCCGCTTGACCACCACCAGCGGGCCCAGCGCCCCGAGCAGAGGCCCCATCAAGAGAGCCGCAACCAGGGCATTGGTCAGGAAGGCGTACTGGAACATCTCGGGCAAATAGCCGCTTTCAAACAGGGAGAATACCCATTGACGCAGACTCTCCATCACGCCACCTCCAGTTGGGCATCGGCAAACACCTCATCCGGAGTGCCGACCGCCGCCAGCCCGCCATCAATCACCCACACCCGGTCGGCATAACGCCTCACCCAGGCCATGTCATGATGCACCACCAGCAAGGTTGCCCCTTGCCCACGCAGTTGCAGCAGCAAGCGGTTAACCATCTCTTGTCCCTCTTGATCCAGCCCGGTCATGGGCTCATCCAGACACCAGAGTTGACTCCCCTGATCCAGCCCTTGTGCCAACAACAGGCGCTGGCGTTCCCCCCCAGACAGCTGACCGAGGCGCAAATGTCCCTTGCCGGTCAGCCCGACTTGCGCCAACAGCTGATCGATCCGCACTTTCGCCGCCGACTTCATCGGCAACCACAGGGGGCGGCGCGAGAACGTCGCCAGCAGGAATTCGTTGATGGTGATGGGCAGAGATGGCTCAAACTGGCTCTGCTGCGGCACATAGGCCACCGGACCCGGCGCCCCCACCCACTCCCGAAACACGTCGCCGCTATGGGGTCGCAGACCCAGCACGCACTTGAGCAAGGAGGACTTGCCCGCCCCGTTGGGGCCGACGATGGCATGCAGCTTGCCCGCGGCGAAGGTGCCATCGATGGGCTGGAGTATGCTCACCCGATTGAGCGACAAGGCAAGCCCTTGCAGCAGGATTGACGGCCCCATCAGCTGGCCTGCGCCGCCAGTGACAGCGCCTTAACCAGGGTCTTGAGGTTGTGATCCATCTCGCGGCTCACCAGATCGGGGTCATAGTCACCAAACGTCATGTGGGAGAAGTGGTAAATCCGGATCCCGGTGGCGTTCTGGATCAGCTCCACGTAGCGGTTATCCATATCCAGTTCGGTAAACAGCACCTGAATATTGGCCGCCTTGATCCGCTCAATGGTCTGCTGCAACTGGGTCGCATTGGGCTCAACCCCGTGGGCCGGTTCAATGACGGTGTCGATGCCGATGCCAAACTCCTGCAGCAGATAGCCGTAGGCATTATGGGTACTGGCGATGCGCACACTGGCCAGATCCAGCGTCAACAACTCGGCCCGGTAGCGGTTCTTGATGGCTCGCAGGCTGCGGGCATAGGTCAGGGCATTTTGCTGAAAATAGTCGCGATTGGCCGGGTCAAGGCGCCCCAGCTCGCGGGCAATGGTATAGACCTGACGCACCGCGGCATCGATGGCCACGAAGGTATGGGGGTTGTAGCTCCCCTTGCTGGTGGCGAGCAGCGGCAAATCGGCATTGGCGTAAATCCGGGTCAGCTTGGGCAGCGCCAGCCCCTCAAGGGCATGCACCGCAAACTCGTCATGGCCGATGCCGTTGAGCACCAGTGCATCCATGCTGCTCAAGCGCTTGATATCGCTCGGTTGCAGTTCATAGCTATGGGGGTTGAAACCGCTCTCGATCAGCGGCACCACCTTGGCACGATCACCCACGATATGGTGCACATAGCTGTAATAAGGGTGCAGGGTGATCCCCACGGTCAACGGCTTGCTCCATGCAACAAGGGGGGTCAGCAGCAGGCTCAGGCCCAGAAAAATACGCATCATGGTGTCATCAAAATCCAGTGGAGAGGTGTAGTGCAGTCAGGGATGCCGGATGCCCCTTCGCCATCGAGAAAAATGGCATGAGCGGACAACGAGACAAGCCAGCGCGCATCGGGCTGGCCCACTCGCGGTCCCAGCCAGCAGCCATTGGCCAACTCTTGCCAGCCCCCCTCGCTAAAAGGGGGGATCAGGGCTTGCTCCATGGCGGCCAGCGCGGGCCAGTGGCCGTCACTGGCCATAAAGCCGGCCTCATCGAGGGCGATAACCAGCTCGGTCAGCTGTTGACGGCCAGCCGGGGTGAGATCAGGCGTTTGTGCCACAGGCGTGTCTGGCGCCTGACGCAAATAGATCCCCACTACCCCGCACAACAAGACGGCGGCGGTGAACAGTGCCACCCAGCGATTCTCATTGCGACCATCATCCGGCACGACGCGCTCACGACAGCCGCTCATCTCAGAGCAGCTCGGCATAATCAAATTCAGCGGGTTCTTCATGTCCGGCATCGAAGCGGATATAAAACTCCCCCTCCGGCTCGGTGAAACGCGCTTCCGAGCGGCCGTTGGCCTTGACGGTGAGCAGCACCTCGTCGTCATAGCTATACATGACGACCTCGGCACCGCTCGCCAGGGTACCGTCGCTGTAGCCCACCTTACAGACCAGTTCGTCACCTTCACGACCACAATCCATCACCGGATAGTGAGCTTGAGCGGCCAGCGGCATCAGCAGGGCCAGGGCGGGCAGCCACTTGTTACACAGGATCATTGCGGCAATACCTCGAAGGTCAGCAGGTAATTGATCGCAACCTTGTCAGCCATCGGCGATTGGCTGGCCTGCTCAATGTTGGCAGAGAGCAGGTGCGGGCCGGTCTGGGTCGGGGTCACCGTCACCACACCATCCTTGTCGCTGACCAGTTCCTGCTGCTGGCGCCCGTCGCGCCACTGAGTACCGTGCCCCACCACTTCCACCTTGCGATCGGCCAACGGCTGACCCTCAAACGTCAGACGAAAACGGGCTGCTTCACCGACCACCACATCACTGGGGTGGGTCAAGGGTTGCAGCTCCAGTCCCTGACCCGTGCTCTTGAGCACGGTATCGCTCGGGGTGTTACGGGTGACATAGAAGGCGCTGACATTTTGCATGGCATAGGTGGTCACCCCTTGCGCCTTGGCGGGCACCTGAGCGGCCGCCTCCTGCTTGTTCGCCATGATCCGGCGTTCGGTATTGCGCTTGCCAATGGTGTAGGTGGTGACATAGCGAGGCGGATTGCGTAGCTCGATCTTGTAAGTGCCCACTTCATTCACGGCCAGATCGAACACGCTGCGGCGCTGTCCCTTGTAATAAGGACCGGTTCGGCCGGGGTTGCCTGCCGGGTCATAGACGGTGACATTGTCCAGCCCGATCGGCTTGTCAAAGCTGAAGACCCCGTGGGAGGCGGTACCATCCACGGTGATCCAGTGATCCTTGTCGCTCGACACGTTGAACTCGCTCGGCAGCATCCAGACCGGATGAGCGGCCGCACAGGTGGCGAACAGGGCGAGCAGCCCCCAGCCAGCAGAATATTTGGTCATGATTTAACTCCGGTATGTATGGTGATCGGGCCCAGTTCGGCGACCGGTTTCAGGTGATAGCTGGCTGTTTGGCCAAGCTCAATGGGTTGGCTGACCAGAGAACGGCTGCCATGTTCGCGCACGGCTTCGATATGAAGGGTGTAGCGTCCCGCCGGCAGGGCATTCCCCTGATGGTCACGGCCATCCCAGTACAGCTGGTGCACGCCCGGTTTACGGGTCGCCCCGGAGACGCCATCCGGCAGGTCGTTCTCATAACGACCACTCTTGCGCCACCAGCGCCGCATATCCTTGAGCCAGTCCGCCTCTTTGCGCCAGACGGCGATGGTTGCCACCGCCTGTTGCCGGGGGTTTTCAACCCAGACCGCAACATAAGGACGGTATTGGCTGCCTTCGTGGCGGGGCAGTTCCAGCGACAGAGTGACGTCAGCAACCGCTGGCAAGCTGGCCAGCGAGAATGCCAGCATTGTGGATTTGAGCATCCGGGACTCCGTTTAGTAGTAGAGGATCACGAAATAAAGCACGCCCATCAGGGCCGCGCCCGTCACACTCAGGCCAAACAGGCTGGTGCGACGTTTGCGCTGGGACAACACCAGCCAGAACCCGGTCAGGGTAAAAAGCAGCATCACCAACGAACTTAAGTCGATAAACAATCGCCACATCTCACCGCTGTAACGACCCATGTGCAGATCGTTGAGCACGGCCAGGACGCCAGATGGCTGGGTCTCAATCCTCACCTCTGCCAAGGCAGGTTCAATCTCGACCAGGCTGTAACCGCCGGGACGCTTGATGTCGAGGGTGAGCAACTGCTCTTCGGCATTCCACTCCATCACCATCTCTCCTCCCTCGAGCCCGTGTTGCTGGCGTAACCAGTGAAACAGCTGAGTACCAGCCAACAGCGGATCCTGTTGCCATAGGCCGGTTTCGGCCCACAGGGGCGGTAATGACAGCTGTTGCTGGATCAGGGGAGACGGGGCGGGTAGCCATTGGCGGTTATTGAGAGTCAATCCGGTCAGGGTGAAAAAGAGCATGACCATCAGCATCAGCATGGAGCTGTAGGTATGCAGAGGCCGGACCCAGCGAGGTACATGGTGAGGACGGGCAGAGTGGCTCGACATGATAAAGAAAAGCTCCCGCAGGATGGTCGTCATAAGCGGCGGCAAACTATTGCAAATGCAAATCATTGTCAATGGCATTTAATTAACGTTATTGACAGCAACACTTTTTTTGCGGGAGGGCGGCGTCGTCATGTTGTGCTACTGAAAAAATAACCAACTGATTTTAAATGAAATTAATCCTAAAACGATTAATTAACTATCACCCGAGGTACAGCCTCCCCTCGCGAGTTCCAGTTTTTGGAACGACAGGTTCCATAAACATCGCTCTCTGCTCGTTGTGACTTTGCATAGAATGCTGCCGCGACAGGATGATAATGATTATCAATAAGAATTTTGGTAGTTCAGCAGAGTTCAGAATATAAACAGGAGAGCTAACATGCCCATACCCCAACCATCCCGCCTCGGTTACGCCATTGCGCTCGCCTTGCTGCCTGCGGGTGCAACCCTGGCCCAGACCATCAATGAAACCATGGTGGTCACAGCATCCGGATTTGAGCAGAAGGTCACCGATGCCCCCGCCAGCATCACGGTCATCACCCGCGAAGATCTGGAACAAAAACGGGTGGCCAGCATTGCTGATGCACTCAGCGATGTGGAAGGGGTGGATGTGGGAGGCAGCGTCGGCAAGACTGGTGGCCTCAATATCAGCATGCGGGGTATGCCCAGCGACTACACCCTGGTACTGATCGATGGGCGCCGTCAGAACAATGTGGGGAACGTGACCCCCAATGGATTCGATGAAACGTCCAACAGCTTTATGCCGCCAGTGGCCGCCATTGAGCGCATCGAAGTGATCCGTGGCCCCATGTCGACGCTCTACGGCTCAGATGCCATGGGGGGCGTGGTCAATATCATCACCCGCAAACCCGCCAAGAAGTGGATGGGTGCCCTGACGCTGGAAAATACCCAACAGCAACACAGTGAGTTTGGCGACAGTGCCGGCGTCAGTTTCTATACCAGCGGCGCCGTCATTGAAGACAAGCTGGGACTGACCCTGCGTGGCAGCCTGTTTGATCGCAGTGCCTCTGACATTCGCTATCAAGATGAGAATGGCGTGGAAAATACGCCAATCATGGGGGCAAATCCGGTTAAATCGGATATCCGCAACCTGGGAGGACGGTTGACGTTCACCCCTACCGACAATCAGGACATCTGGTTGGATGTTGACCGCGGTACCCAAGAGTATGACAACGGTGAAGGCCAGCTTGGCACCCTGGATACGCCGACCAAGATCGGGGGGTATGACAAACAGCAACGCTATACCCGCGATCAGTATGTGCTGGCTCACGATGGCCGTTTCAATTTCGGCAACCTCTCCAGCAGCATTACTCGCAGTGAAACCGACACCGCAGGGCGTACCCTGCCCAAGGGCGTTCCGGGCAAAACCGCAGGCGCACCGCGCACTCTGGAGCTGGAGAACACCATTGTCGACAGCAAACTGGTCACCGTACTGGGCGATAACACCCTCTCGGTTGGTGGTCAGTGGTGGAAAGCCGAGATGATCGACGGCGTTGCTACTGCACCGTTTGAGCATACCCAATGGGCGCTATTTGCCGAAGATGAGTGGCGTTTCCTGCCCGACTGGGCACTGACCATCGGCGCCCGTCACGATGATCACAGCGTATTTGGCAGCCAGCTCAGTCCCCGTGGATATCTGGTATGGGATGCCAGCAGCAACTGGACCTTTAAAGGTGGTGTCAGCCAAGGTTACAAGACCCCTCGTCTGGATCAACTGACCAGCGGGATCGTCGGATTTGGTCGCCAGGGCGCCTTGCCGCTGATCGGCACTCCCAGCCTGACGCCAGAAACCACCACCAGCTCTGAAATAGCCGCCTACTATCAGGCCGATAACGGCTTTAACGCCAACGTCACCCTGTTCCACAACGACTTCCACGACAAAATCGCCAGTGGTACGCCGGTGGCTAACTGTCACTACAGCAAGGCGCCCAATCAGCCGGGTTGTATCGACATTGGCACCAACTGGAATGACATCAAGGAGTTTGGCCAGACGGTCAACATCGATGAAGCCATTACCCGGGGCGTAGAGGTGGGCTCTTACATTCCGTTGGCCGAGTACTGGGATCTCAAGGCCAACTACACCTTCACCGACAGCGAGCAGAAATCGGGCAAACAAGCGGGCCAGCCACTGACCGATACCCCCAAGCACATGGTTAACATGAAGCTGAACTGGCAAACCACCACCCAGCTCAATACCTGGTTGCAGGGGGAATATCGCAGCAAGCGTTGGCGCGGAGTGGGTGCCGAGCAAGATGCGTTTGGTGATTACAGCGCGTTTACCCTGTTCCATCTGGGGGCGTCTTACCGGATCAGCGACAACGTAACCGTCAATGGCACCATCTACAACTTGCTGGATGAGGACTTCTTGCAGTACCACGCCTATAACGACGGTGGCAAAACAACTTATGCCAACGAATACAACAACAATCAGGAAGGTCGCCGCTTCTGGATCTCGACCAACATTACCTTCTGATCTGCTGACTTTTGCTTAACCAGGATGGCCCGTCATGGGCCATCTATTTTCAACCTTCCCTGGCCAAACGCACATCATGGGGGAGCAGATACTCTTCTCCCGACCACTCCTCGCGCTACTGCTCAACCTTCCTGTACAACCGCTGTTTGTGGTGGAACAGCCTCTTAATCTGCATACCGAAACCACCTTCCTACTCACTCAATCGAGGGAGCGCACAGGCTGATGTCCGTTTGCTCACTGAGCTTTTGCCGCAGCCAGTAGGCGGACTCCACTTCGACAAAGCAGAGCAGATCCCGGCCCTTGGCCGCCATCGCCATCAGCTGTTCAAAACGCAGCTGTTGTTGCTGCTCCCAGGCGGCAGCGAGTTTGGCCCCGTGGGCCTCATCCACCACTTCTCGGCGCAGCTCAAACAGGTTATCGGTGATCGGGCTGTTGATCTTGGCGGCGCTGTGCCAGTACATCAGCAGGTTATCCATCATCTCGCTGTCGTAGTTGGCAAGAGCATCCAGCTCGGGCGTCTCGCCACTGTCGCTGGCGGCAAAATCACACCAGCCCGCATCGAGTGACGCCAGCTCATGAGCCCCCTTGGCATGCTTGCGCAATAGCGCGATGTCGGCCCCCTTGCGTGCAGGCAACCACACCTCGCCCTGATGGGCATCCAGCAGGGACGTCAACGAAGCAGCGGGGTAGACAGGAAAGCGAGCACAAAGTGAATGCAGCAGGGATACCAGAGTGATCTTGACCATGAGCGATACCTTGAACAGGACGAACAGCCACCAATAGACCGTCCGATTTAAAGAAGTGCCCTATCCTATCACGTTTGGTCCGGCTCGGCCCTTGGCGAAGCTGTTAGCCAACCATCTGATTACGCCGAAAAAAACAGCATTTGAAACACGGCATCCAGCCAAAGATCAATAATTTGAGCCAGCGCCCACTAAAGTGGATCCGGGGATGCTAGTTTGCATACATCTTTAGCGTAAGGAGTAAATCCATGATTGGGATCGACCAGGTTTCTAACGACTTTGTAAACGATTTGAAAATACTGGCATGCTTTGATCCGGCCAACATGAGCCTGGGGATTAAATTACGCAGCGATATGTCTGATGAATTGTGCCAAGCCGCGGTTCGTCTGCATCAGCAGGGACTGATCAGTGCAGAAGATGGTGGCTATCTCACCCCGTTTGGCATGACCATGGTTGAACACCTGCAGCACCTGCTGGTCGCACTCAAACCGCTTTGACGGGCTGTGGTGCCCAGAGTGAAAAGTTAAGTAGCTCCCAATGTGCCCCCTGGCGAAGATGACAGGCAAACAGCAAAGGACCTTCGGGTCCTTTTACTTTGCCATCCACCAGCCACTCCCCTTCCCTTTCAGGCACCAGTCGTGCATGGACCTCATAGGGCTGTAGAGCAGCCCCCATCCTGACCTGGACAAATTGCTGGCAGATAGCCTGCACTTCCATCGCGGATTGAACCGGTACCGGCGCGTCAGAGATCGGAGTAAGGGTGGCAACAAGCAGAAGCGATAGCAGCATGATTCAGCACATGTGAGTCAGTAGCGGGAGCCAGATAAACAAAAAGCCGTGGCACCAGAGGTACCACGGCTTTCTTAAATTCTGTAAGAATTACAGAGCAGTTACGTTCTCAGCCTGCGGGCCTTTCTGACCTTGGGTCACAGAGAACTGTACGCGCTGACCTTCAGCCAGGGTGCGGAAACCGGCACCTTGAATAGCGCTGAAGTGAACGAAAACGTCCGGGCCGTTTTCTTGCTGGATGAAGCCAAAACCTTTGGTTTCGTTGAAAAACTTAACGGTACCGGTGATCATGTTAGACATATCTTTAAACCTGTATTCAAAATAATTACTTATGCTTTTCAGCGGATAAAGCTCAAAAAACGGGATTAACTTATGAACAACAGGACAAGATGTAGAACATCGTATTCATTGACATAACTATCGCCCTTTCAAGCTGATTTGGATTATACGTGGCTTTGTAGATTACGCAAACAAATTTGTGCCCTGCTGATAACAGGGCACAACCGTTTATGGGCGATTTATGATGTGGGCGCCTCCAGTGCTTCGACCAAGGTCTTCAGGAAGCGCGCAGCTTCCCCGCCCGTGCATGCCCTGTGGTCAAATGTCATCGACAGTGGCAATGCCCTGACGGGGCGTGCCTCACCATGTATGAACATCACTTTCTCGAACAATTTACCTGCCCCTATGATGGCCACCTGCGGCGGCGTGACGATGGGGCTGGCATAGCGGCCCGCGATAGCACCGAAGTTAGTGAGCGTAATGGTCGCCCCCTGCAACATTTCGCGAGGCACAGCGCGCGCCTTCACATCGGCGATCATCCGATCCAGCCCCTGCCGGATATCTGCCCCCTCGCGCTCGGCTACGTTCTCCATCACCGGCACATAGAGACCATGTTTGGAATCCACCGCAATGGCCACATTGACCTCGTTGAACAGCCGTCTTGACAGGGTTTCGCCATCAAACCAAGCATTCATCGAGGGCTCGGCGCGGCACGCCACGCCAATGGCCTTGATAAGGCGCACCGTCACGTCTTCATCGGATCGCCAGTGACGCAAATCAACCTCGTCGGTGATGCTGACCGGCACCACCGTCTGATGAGAGTGCTCCATCGCCTTGGCCATGGCCCGCCGCGACCCTTTGAGAAACTCGTTGCCACTGCTCTGCTGGGCCTCGAATGCCTGCTGCACGTCCAGCTCGGTCACCATGCCGCCGCTGCCATTTCCCCTGATCCGCTCGATATCCAGACCCAGTTTTTGTGCCAGCAGCCGCACCGCTGGCATAGCTTGTACCAGCATGCCACCCGGGGCAATGGCCCCCACCACGAAGTGATCCTCGATACGCTGCTGATGGGCGCTTACCTTGCCCACCACTGTGCCATCATCCTCGCCACCTTCGAACTCCACCAGTGGCGCACCGATATGGAGGATATCCCCCTCGGCGCCACAGAGACGGGCAATCACCCCGGCCACCGGAGAGGGCACATCCACCAGCGCCTTGGCGGTTTCCACCGACAGCAGCACCTGATCGACCGCAACGATATCACCTGCACTCACCTTCCATTCGACGATCTCGGCTTCAGCCAACCCTTCACCCAGATCCGGTAATTTGAAAAATTTCATAGCCACTGGTTCTCCATCAGCTGGTGAGCAGCATCGGCGATATCCTGCTCGGTGATGAGGTAGTACGCCTCGTTGCGATAGTAGGGAACGGCGGCATCCACGCCGGTCAGCCGCCTGGGCGGCGCCTTGAGGCTGGGAAGTGCCTGCTCGGTCACCCGCGCCACAATTTCGGCACCGACCCCGAAGCTACCGCACGCCTCGTGCACCACCAGCAAGCGCCCAGTCTTGCGCACCGAGGTGAGGATGGTCGCCATATCCAGCGGCTTGATAGTGGCCAGATCCAGCACCTCGCACTGGATGTCCTGCTCGGCCAACAGGTTCGCCGCCCGCATCACCTCCTGAATGCAGGCACCCCAGGCCACCACTGTGATATCCCGGCCCGGGCGCAGGGTGAAGCAGACATCCAGCGGCAGGCCGACACCGTCATCCACCACCTCGGATTTCATCGAGCGATAGATGCGATCGGGTTCGAAAAACATCACAGGATCCGGATCACGGATGGCCGAGAGCAGCAAGCCATAGGCGCGCCTCGGGCTGGAGGGGATCACCACCCGCAGCCCGGGAATATGGGCAAACAGCGCCTCGACGCTCTCGCTGTGGTGCTCCGGCGAATGGATGCCTGCGCCATAGGGAGAGCGATAGACAAGGGGACAGGAGAGGCGGCCACGAGTACGGTTTCGCATCCGCGCCGCCTGACAGATGATCTGCTCCATCCCGGGGAAGATGAAGCCCTGAAACTGGAACTCCGCCACCGGCTTGAGCCCCTGGGTGGCCATGCCGACCGCCACCCCGGCGATCAATCCTTCAGCCAGCGGCGTATCGATCACCCGCTTGAAACCGAACTTGTCGCGCAGGCCAACCGTGGCGCGAAACACACCGCCGTTGACTCCCACATCCTCGCCCAGCACCACCACATCCGGGTCGTGTTCCATCTCGTAGTGAAGGGCCATGTTGACCGCTTCCAGCAAACTGATCTCACTCATGGCCAACCTCCTGCTTCATCCCCTTGGCAATCACTCGCTCGCGCTGGGGCAAGAGTTCGGCGGGCAGGCTGGCGTAGTGATAATCGAGCATCGCCTCCGGTGGCTGGGGCGCCATCGCCTCATAACGGGCGACCGCTTGCTCTACCTCCTGCGCGGCTTCAGCGAGCAAGCTCTGTTCCTGCTCTTCATCCCACCAGCCCTGGCTGTGCATAAACTGGCGCAGCCGCTTGACCGGCTCTTTCGCCCAGGCGGCCTCGACCTCTGCCCCGTCGCGATAGCGAGTGGCATCGTCAGCCGTGGTGTGATCGCCGAGACGATAACTGACCGCCTCGATCAGAGTCGGCCCCTTGCCGCTGCGGGCCCGTTCGACGGCACTGCGGGCGGCATCGTAGACCGCCACCACATCGTTGCCATCCACCTGCAGGCTGCGCACCCCGGCGCCAATCCCTTTCTGGGCCAGCGTAGGGGCGCTCGATTGCAGCTTACGCGGCACCGAGATGGCCCACTGGTTGTTGTTGACGATGATGACCATGGGCAGGTGCCATACACCGGCGCAGTTGAGCCCCTCCAGAAAATCCCCCTTGGAGGTGCCGCCATCACCGATGGTGACCACGGCAACGCGCGCTTGATTACGCAGTTTGAAGGCAGACGCAATGCCACAGGCGTGGGTGATCTGGGTGGCGATGGGGACGCAGATGGGGAGATCTTCAGAGGGGGTCACATCGGGTTTGAGAAAGTAACTGCCCCGCTCGTCACCGCCCCAATATTGCAGGTTCTTCTCCATCGGCACGCCCCGCACATAGAGGGTAGGCATGTCCCGATAGTAGGGGACGTAGACATCCTGCGGCTGCATGGCGAGACCAATGCCAATCCCCACGGCTTCTGCGCCGAGATGGGAGGGAAAAGTACCGAGTTTGCCGGTTCGTTGCAGCGCAATCGCTTTTTTGTCATAGCTGCGCACCATCACCATATTGCGGTAGAAGGTGTGCAGTATCGCCTTGTCCAGCCAGGTCGGTAAGGTGGCGACCGGGCACCCTTCCGCATCGAGGTAACGAAGGAAAGGGATGTCGACATGGGTCATAACTGGCTCCTTGCCGTTGTGAGCGTCACCGATGCTGGTGACACCCAGATGTAAATACCTTGTTAAATAAAAAGCAAAGGAATTTACTCAGGTAAGACCAGTAGAAACTTCTTTAAAGTAACGAAGGAGCTGAATTTTCGGCGATGAGAGGCACGTTATGCCGTAAATGGTGCAACTTTGCAGCACTGAATGCAGGATGCCAAATGTGAAAAAGGGGAGCCTTGCTCCCCCTTGAGTTACTTCAGTCAGCGGCTACGCCAGCCACTGTTGCAGCTGGCGGGCCATGCCAGCTGGCAGCAGGTGAGCACGGCCCAGCAAGCGGCTGCGCCAGGGCTCTGCCAGCAAGGTGGGGCAAATTCGCATCTCCCGCCCCCTGTCAGCCACGCGCACCAGCCGATCTATGAGAGTCTCCAGCGGCGGATGCGCCGGCCAGTGGGGATAGAGACCGGCTGTCGTGATACCGACCAGTTCGCTCACCCTCTCCTCCTCATCTCCCATCTCATCAACCATTGGCCAGGGGTGAAGCACCTGCAGCCAACCCGGCCGTGCCGCTTCCAGCAACTGGCCCAGGGTCGGCTGCGTAAAGTGCGGATCCCCTGCAGCTTTGAGCAGATGGCGCGCCCCCGCCAGCACCACCACGCCGCGGGCGGGAAGTGCAAGAAGATGGTCGGCCAGCGCCTGATCCCGCCCCCTGTTGTGCTGCTGCCACCGCTTCGGGCTCATCTCCTGCCACTCGAATAAGGGCTCGCAGAGATGCACCCGCAGCCGCATATGTTCAGGACGCGCCAGATTGTTCTGGCGCAGGGCGGAAAAGAGAGCCGGAAACTCGGGGGCCATCCAGGCGGGAAAGGCGCAGGAGTCGAGCCAGACCGGATAGAGCCGCGCCAACGTGAGCGGCGCCCCCTGCCAGCTCTCCTCCCCCGCCAGCCAGGCATCGAGCAAGCCCTGATGGCGGCGGTTGCCGCACTCCAGCATCAGATCGGTCATTATTCCCCAAAGCGCCGGATCGCAAAGCCAGGCGTGCTGGCGCCGGATAAAATCCGGGTGCCAGTGCGGCTCCCCCAGCCCCACCAGCTTGCCCGCCAGCAAGGCCTCCCGGATGGCGTCTATCGGAGTCATGGCGACCACTCTGACCACGTTTTCACTTTCCTGCGCTATCCCCGACATCAGGTTTATCTCCTCGCTCTCGCCCACCATGACAACCCGCTTCTCGCGTTTATTGATGACATCAGTTATCACGGCCAGATCCATTCCCCCCCTGATAGTCTCAGCCATCGATCACGGGTGGTGGTTGCCATTACACCGCACCCGCCTCGTCAGCTCGTCAGCTCGCCAGTAAAAATGTGTTGCGAACGGAACAAGATAGTCGAGATAATGATAATGCTTATCATTTATATATTATGGAAGATGTAAATAATGAAATTCTCAACCTCCCGTTTTATTGCCCCCAGCCTGCTGGCCACCACCATCGTCACCCTGCTGACCCAGCAAGCGATCGCCGCCAACAACGCGCCTCAAGCCGATGAGGTGATCACCGTCACCACCACGGCGCACAATACCCGCTCGGCACCGGCCTCTATCTCTGTCATCACCGCAGAACAGATCGCAGCCGCACCGGTCAATGACCTTGCCGACCTGCTGCGCCACGAAGTGGGCATTCAGGCAGAAGCTGACACCAATGGCCGCAGCGATATCGGCATTCGCGGCATGTCGGGCAAATACACGCTAGTGCTGGTGGATGGCAAACGCCTCTCCTCCTCCAATGCCCTGTGGCGCGGTGGCAACTTCGACAACACCCCGGTGCCCCTCGGCATGATCGAACGGGTCGAGGTGATCCGCGGCCCCATGTCGGCACTTTACGGCTCCGATGCCATCGGCGGTGTCATCAACATCATCACCAAGCAACCGGGCAAAACCTGGCAAGGGGCAGCCGATGCCGACTTCAAGGCCATCGAGGGCAAAGATGGCGGCGATCAGCACAGAACCAACCTGGGCTTTACCGGCCCGCTGACCGACAACCTGCTGATCCGGATGAATGGCGAAGTGTATGACCGTCAGGCCTGGACTCCGCCCGAAGCAGCCGACGGCATCCCCCTCATCGAAGCCAAGCAGACCCGCAACTTTGCCTCCACCCTGAGCTGGCTGGTAGATGAGCAGCAGCGCTTCGAGTTTGACTATCTCTACAACCAGGATGAGCGCCCCCTCGATATCTTCCGCAAGACCGGCAACAAGGTGCACAGCCGCCAGCAGCAGAACGATCGCAACCTGTTTGGTCTGACTCACAAGGGGAACTGGAGCTGGGGTGACACTACCGTCATGGCCAACTATGAAAGCTCCCAAATCGACGATTTCAATACCAGCTACTCGGCCCCGCAGCAGCGCGAACTGGAAGAGAACACCTTCACCCTCAAGGGCTACACCAACCTGGCGCTGGCCAACCACTACCTGACGCTGGGTGGTGAATATCTGGATCGGGAGCTGGTGGATGCGGTGAGCTACAAGGATATCGGCGGCAAAGAGAGTCACTCCCAGGAGGCGCTGTTTGCTCAGGACGAGATCGGCCTGACCGACAGCCTGACCCTGACTCTGGGTGGCCGTTACGATCACCACGAGATCTACGGCAGTCATTTCACCCCGCGCGGCTATCTGGTGTACGAGCTGAACGATGTGGTGACCGTGAAAGGCGGAGTCAGCCAGGCCTTCAAGGCGCCGGCACCGCACCAGTACTCCAATGGCTACAGCATCGAGAGCTGCGGCGGCAGTTGCCGCATCTATGGCAGTGACAAGGTCAAGCCGGAAACCAGCACCAACTACGAGCTGGGCGTCATCGCAGGGCAAGGGATCTGGGAGACCAGCGCCACCCTCTTCTACTCCGATATCGACGACATGCTCACCTTCAAACAGCTGCCGAACTCCACTGACCGTACCTGGTACAATCTGGAGAAGGCCACCACCAAAGGGCTGGAGCTGACCGGCAGGCTCGATCTGACCGACCACATCAATCTGGGTGCCAACTACACCTACCTGAAAGCGGAAGGCGATCAGGGTCAGGCCCTGCCCGAACGGCCGGAGCACAAGGCCAACGCCAAGCTGACCTGGCAGGCCACCGAGCGGGTCAATGCCTTTGTCGGCACCACCTACACCGGCACCCAGTTTGCCGAGCAGACCGTCAACAAGGTTGTCCTACTGCACAAGCTGCCCAGCTATCAGACCTTCGATCTCGGCACCGGCTTCAAGGTCACCGAGAACTTTGACCTGCGACTGGGGATCAACAACCTGACCGACGTGCGCCTGCAAGAGAAAGACACCGTCTTCCAGAACGTCGAACCGGGTCGCAGCTACTACGTCAGCGGCTCAGCCCGCTTCTAAACTGGCCGACAGGCAGACAACAAGCAAAAACAAACGTGGCCCCATTGGGGCCACGTTGTTATTCGCGGTTTGACGTTCATCAGGCGACCGATTCACGCTCCACCAGCTGGGCTTCAAACTTGAGCGCCAGGCCGTCAACCGGCTTGTGATCGAGCAGGCGCAGCGCCAACTCGGCGGCGCGGCTGCCCATCTCCTCGATGGGGTAACGTACCGTGGTGAGCTTGGGATAGATGTAGCGGGCATAGGGGATATCGTCGAACCCTACCACCGACACCTGCTGCGGGATCTTGTAACCCCGCTCCAGCAAGCAAGAAATCGCCCCAGCCACCATGCCATCGTTGAAACCGAGCACGGCGGTGAACTCGACACCGCGGGTCAGCAGTTCACTCATCGCCACATAGCCGCCGTTCTCGTCGGCAAAGGCGCGGCTGATGAGAGCCGGATCAAACGCGATCCCGGCCCTGGCGAGAGTCTGGGTATAGCCCGCCATCCGCTGCAGGCCATCGACAAACTCTTCATCATCGGAGGTGATAAAGGCAATTTTGCGATGACCGGCATCCAGCAAGTGCTGGCACGCGGTGGTGATCCCGGCCTTATTGTCCAGCCAGACGCAGCGATCTTCGGCCCCGGGTACCTGACGGTTGATAAAGACAATGGGGGTAGAGCCTGCCGCCAGCTCGCTCAGCTCCTCGTCCGGCAGCGCCTTGCTGTGGAGGATCAGCGCATCGCACTGGCGCTGCAGCAGTGCCTGAATCGCATGACGCTCGCGGGCGATATCATGGTTGCCAGACATGACGATGGTGAACTTGTTGGCCTGATCGACCATGGTCTCGATGCCACGCATCATCTGGGCAAAGAAGGGGCCACCGCAGAGGTCGCCGACCAGCACGCCAATGCAGTTGGAACGCTTGCTGACCAGTGCCTGAGCAAAACTGTTGGGTCGAAAATTCAGTTCCTTCATGGCCGCCAATACGGCCTCACGCTTTTCCGGTGCTACCTGTGCCGTGTTGTTGATAACGCGCGACACGGTGGAGATAGACACATTTGCCAGCTGAGAAACGTCTTTAATCGTTGCCACTATCCATTCCTTTATTGTGGGGGAACCTGTCGGTGCCGACGCCTGAGTATACCCTGCAGCCTGATGTAATTCCCTGAGCCAGGTCACCGAGCATGTTTCCTTTGGTAACAGAACCTTACCCGATGATACCCGGCGTCAGGAAAATTTGAAAACAGGGGCCGCGGGCGGCCCCCGACTCAATAGGCGTGATTGAGCTCCCGCTCCGACATGAAGCGCAGCGGCTGCTGCAACTTGTGCTGATAGATGAGATCGAACGACAACACGTTTTGGACGTAGTTGCGGGTCTCCTTGTACGGGATGCTCTCGACCCACACGTCCATCGGCTTGTTGTCACTCTGATCACGCCAGCGTTTTACCCGGCCCGGCCCGGCGTTGTAGGCGGCCGCCGCCAGGATCCGGTTGCCATCATAGACATCCAGCAAGCGCTTGAGATAGGCGCTACCGAGGCGAATATTCATTGCCGGATCAAACAGTTGCTGCTCGTTGCGATAAGGCACCCCCAGCTTGCCGGCGGTCTCTTTGGCGGTGGCCGGCATCAGCTGCATCAGGCCGCGCGCCCCCACCGGCGACTGGGCCAGCGGATAGAGGGCACTCTCCTGACGGGAGATGGCATAGAGCAGGCTGGTGTTCATGGTGCGCTCTTGCGCCATCTGGGAGAAGGTGCGCTTGAGCGGCAGCGGGAAGCGCAGGTCGAGAGCATCCCACGCTTCGGCGCGAATGCTGGCGAGAATGGCCAGCTCGTGCCACCCCTGATTGAGGGCGATATGGCCAAACTCGATGCGCTGGGCAACCGGATTGCGATCCATGTTGTGGATCCACTCCGAGCGGGCCGCCGCAATCTCGTTCATCGACAGCAGCTCGCGCACCCGCAACAGGAAGGGCCAGCGCTGGCTGGCCGTGCGCCAGTCCGGTACATGCTTGACGCTCTGATTCTTCATGCGATAGGGCACACCGGTGCGCTGGGCCGCCATAAAGCCGTAGAAACCGCGCAGGTTGGCGGTCTCCAGATAGAGATCTCGCGCCGGTTTTTGCTGCCCCTGCACCTCAAGGGAGCGCGCCATCCAGTAGCGCCAGCGATCCTCTTTCTGACGGGCCATCGGCATCATCTTCACCCAGCCGGAGAGGCCACGCCAGTCCTGCTCCCAGATGGCCAGTCGCGCCCGCAGCTCGGTGATATCGGGATCCGCCAGCTTTTTCACCGTGCTGTCGACCCAACTGCGCTGGGCAATAGCGCGATCCAGCAACAGACGGCGGGCAATGGCGCGCTCCACCGGTTTCACCTCGGCCTGGGTCAGCCCGAAACGGCTTCGAAACAGCGCCAGCTGGCGCAGCACCGACTCCGGCTCCTGATTGGCATAGCGGGTCAAACCGAGGGAGAGCAGCTTGCGTGAATAGGGGTTGTTGCTGAAATAGGCCGGATTCATCGCCTTGGCGGGTTGCTCGAACAGGGTCACCATCTGATCGCCATAGCTCTGCAAGCCGCTACCCAGGGTCGCGCCAAGGTGGCGGATCAGGTTGGGGTTTTCCGCCTCGAACGCCAGCGTCATCCGCTGCCAGATCTTCTGCTGGGTACGCTGACCGGATGCCTGCCACAGCTGGAACAGCGGGGAGCAGGCATCGGGGCGGGATTGTCCGCTCATCCAGATCTTGCCCGCCCCCTGCAACGCCTCTTTCGGCTTGCCGGTGTAATAGAGCGCCTGATAGTGCATGCAGAGCAGATCGGTGGAGCTCGGCTTGGCGGGATAGAAGCGCAGGAACTGCGACCACTGCTGGCTCTGGGCCAGATAGGTCAGATAGCTGCGCTCCAGCCGGTTGGACTGGGGGGTATCCCCATGCTGGCGGATAAAGCGGGTCACATCGTTGTAATCCGCCGCCCCCGGACGAAAGGCGAGCTGATAGTAATCGAGATAAGGCAACAGGGGGTAATGGGTCAAACGGGCACGAATTTGCTGGAAACGGGCCTGATCATTGGCCCGTACGGCGTCATACGCCTGACGGTAGAGCGTCTGGTCGGCAGTCTGCGCCATCAGGATCGGCACAAACAGCGCCGACAAAACTATTCCCCATACAGCTTTCACTGAACATCTCCATTGAGGGCAATACACCGCCCGGTGGCGGTGGGTCTACTGCCTCTCATTCTACCCGTTGCCGGGCAGCGCTACAGCGGGGAGCAGGGACTATTTTTCTGCCTCGCTCAGTTGCATCTCGCGCAGTTGCTCCGGTCTGGTCAGCCGCTGTACATATTTCTCCAGATAGGGCACCGGCAGCGGCTTGGAGGCGAGATAGCCCTGATAGAAACTGCACCCCTGCGCCTTGAGAAACTCCAGTTGCTGACGGGACTCCACCCCTTCCGCCGTGACGTTGAACCCCATATGTCGCGCCATGGCGATCACCGCCTCGACGATGGCCATGTTGTCGCCATCTTTCGGGATGTCCTGAATGAAGGAGCGGTCGATCTTGAGCTCATCGGCAGGCAGCCGCTTGAGGTAGCTCAGGGAGGAGTAACCGGCGCCAAAATCGTCGATGGCAAAGCTGATGCCGAGCTCTTTGAGCTCGGTCATCTTGCTGATGGTGTCCTCGGCATGACCCAGCACCACGGACTCGGTGATCTCCAGATTGAGGCAGGCCGGATCCATACCGGTTTGCGCCAGCACATCGTGGATCCGCTCGACAAAGTCGGTGGCATGGAACTGCTTGGCACTGACGTTAACCGAGATCTGCGGAATATGGATGCCGTTCTCCTCCCACAGCACATATTGGGCGCACGCCTCGTGCAGCACCCAGTTGCCGATATCGACAATCAGGTCCGTCTCCTCGGCGATGGGGATAAACTCGGCCGGCGAGACCAGCGAACGACCGGCCGGCTGCCAGCGAATGAGCGCCTCGACACCGATGATATCGCCGCCATCGACCATATGCTGGGGCTGATAGTAGAGGGTCAGCTCTTGCTGGCTGAGGGCGTTGCGCAATTCGTTGTGAATGAGCAAACGGCGATCCGCCTGCTGCTGCATCGAGGCATCGAAGAAGCGACGGGTCTTGCGGCCAGCGGACTTGGCCTGATACATGGCGGTATCCGCCTGCTTGAGCAGATCATCGACCCCCTGCTCCCGATCCGGAAACAGGGTAATGCCGACGCTGGCACCGATGTGCAGCACCTGCCCCACATAGGTATAAGGAGCGGCAATCTCGGTGATGAGCCGCTCGGCAATGATATCGGCCTGCATCTCCGCCTGGGGCGGGCTGGCCGAGAGCGATGGCAGCAGCAGTACAAACTCGTCACCACCGAGGCGGGCCAGACAATCCCCCTGTCGCACCAGCCGTTTGAGACGGGCGGCAACCTCCTTGAGCAGCCAGTCACCGGTAGCGTGGCCGAGGGAATCGTTAATGGTCTTGAAGTGATCGAGATCGATAAAGAGCAGCGCGCCAATCAAGCCATCACGGGTCGCCTCGTTGAAGGTCTGCACCAGAGTCTCGTGGAGCTGACGGCGATTGGGCAATCCGGTCAGCTCGTCGTAATAGGCGAGATCCTGAATGCGCCGCTCGGCCGCCTTGCGCTCGGAGATATCCTCGAAGCAGATGACAAAGTGGCTGATCACCCCCTTCTCGTCCTGCACCGGCGTCACTATCTCCCACTGGGGATAGGTGTGACCATCGACATGGCGACGCTGGGTCTCCCCCTGCCAGCGGCTCAGGGTATTGAGCTCGTAGCCGAGCCCACCCAGATTGGGCCAGAGATCCTCTTCCAGATGCAGGCCCAGCACCGATTGGCTGTCAAAGCCGGTGATCTGGCTGAAGGCGTTGTTGACCCGCAGGATCTTGAACCCCGGATCCGTGATGATGATCCCTTCGTGGGTCTCGAATGCAACGGCAGAGAGGCGCATCTGGGCATCGGATTGCAAGCGCTCCAGCTCGGCCACCATCCGTACCGAGAAGGTATTGAGCACCGAGGTGAGGTTGCTGGTATCTGCCGGGGCCGAATAGAGCAGCGCCAGATGACCCAGAAGTTGACCTCTGGCATCAAACAGCGGCTGACCATAGTAAGTCTGCCCGGCCGCCAGCCAGGGTTGATACTCCTGCGACTCGTCGATCACCTCGAAACAGATGGCACCTTGCTTGTAGAGCTCCTGACAGGGGGAACCCGCCAGCGGGTAATCCTTCTGCGCCAGCCCGTCGGCGGCCAGCACTCTGACCCGGTCGGCACCGCACAGCTCCCCCACCCAGACCGCATCCACCTTGAGAATGTGAGCCAGCTGGCTGACCAGGGTATTGAAGAAATCGAGCCCGGTGCGGGCAGAGAGCGCCTGTGCCAACTGGGTGAGCAGGGTGGTTTGCAGCAATGGCAAAGAGAGGTTGAGGGAGGAGACCGCGCTGTTGGCAGTATCGAGAGGGGCCAGCCAACCACAGCAGATCTGCTGGGTGGGCACAAATTGGCCGCTCCAGAGCACATGGTTGAGCTGACCCTGATCATCTTTCAGATGACCGATGAACTGCTCTGGCAGATGTGATTCATGAAGCCGGACGAGAAAGTCGGCAAAGCCTGCCTCATCTTCCGGTAACAGGCGAGCGGCCCAGGGATGATTGCCCTCCCCTTGCCACTGCTGGTAGGCCCCCTGATCAGAGAGACTCCACTGATCATGTTGCCGATCGAAAAACCACATGACTTGCGTGGCTTGCTGCTTCATTTACCACCCCAACACAACAACCAACCACGTTTGATGTCCCATCGGGCACAGCAACGCCCCCTGCATCCACTCATCAGATCAGCGGTTGCGAGGGAAGAGTACAAACATGCGATATCAAGCAGTGGAAACCGGACATGAGGTCGACACGAAGTGCTGCCAAGAAGGGACAGAAACGATCCTATTCCCGTCATACTGCCTGCCAGTTTCATGGAGCTCAAGCTGTTTTTGGCACGAAACCGGAAAAGATCACAATTTATAAGTTGCTGAATAGCCAAGGGAAGGTTATGTGACATGGATCACATTTCAATCTTTACCAATGAGTAATCTGAAGGTGAAGACACAAGCAAGACGACCCGAAGGGGGCCAATATGAAAATCGAAATTACCAGCAAAATCATCGACATCACCCCGGCTATCCGCGAGCGCATCGAATCCCGTTTTGAAAAGCTCGAACGTCTTCAGGTGCCTCTCATCACACCCCATGTGATTGTTTCCAAAGAGCGTCTGATGTTCACTGTCGAAGCCAGTGCTGGCATCCCCAACGGCAAACTGTTTGCCCAGGCAGAGCATGAGGATCTCTACGCCGCCATCAACGAACTGGGTCAAAAGCTGGAGCGCCAACTCAATCGTCACACCGAGAAGCCGATTGCCCGTCGTGCCAACGCCGCGCTCAAAGAGCAGCCGCAACCGGATGAAGCCGACGCTTGATAGCATGCCGCAAGGCTAAAAATTCCAAAGAGCATAAAGGCGGGGTCACCCGCCTTTTTGTTGCCTGTAATTTACCCCACCAGCACCGCGTTACGCCAGTGAACAGGCGCCATCAACTGAGCCAGTGCAACCGGGTATCCACCCCCTGTTGCAAACGGTTGAGGATCGGCAACAGTACCAGCGGATCCTCCTGGCGTGGCATATCGGCCAGCTTTCCTTGCAACCGCTCCCGCGCCAACGGCGACAGGTTGTCGTAGACCGCCTCATCCAGCAGCGGTTGCTTGACCGCCAGCGGCGGTGTTTGCAGCGCCAGCCAGAGCCGCACATCCACCATGCTTCCCCCCTGTTGCAACCGCTCATTGATGGCACTGCAGTCACTCCCCGCCCCTTCAGCCACCAGCACCTCTGCCGGTCTCAGGTCAAAGTGCAGACGCCAGTCACGGCTCTGGGGACTGGCCGCCGGTTTGGCATCAAACCAGGGCTGCTCCTCCACCGCGTCGGTGAGCAGGGCCAGATGCAACCGGAAATCCGCCCGATCGCCATGCTGCAGGTCACGGTTGAGGCGCTGCCCCAACTGGCCCTCATCGACGAGCAGGTGATTACGGATTGAACTGGGCAGCATGAGATAACTCTCGAAAATGGCGATTTCACTGGTTATCGGCCACAAATCCAATTCTTTTAATGGAAAAATCCTGCTTGGGGGTTCACAAAACCAGAAGATCTGTTAGTATGCGCCTCGCACTTGTGGAGGGGTTCCCGAGCGGCCAAAGGGATCAGACTGTAAATCTGACGGCTCTGCCTTCGAAGGTTCGAATCCTTCTCCCTCCACCATTTCAAGTGCGACAAATTAAAAGCAATACCCCGTGGAGGGGTTCCCGAGCGGCCAAAGGGATCAGACTGTAAATCTGACGGCTCTGCCTTCGAAGGTTCGAATCCTTCTCCCTCCACCATTTCAAGTGCGACAAATTAAAAGCAATACCCCGTGGAGGGGTTCCCGAGCGGCCAAAGGGATCAGACTGTAAATCTGACGGCTCTGCCTTCGAAGGTTCGAATCCTTCTCCCTCCACCATTTCAAGTGCGACAAATTAAAAGCAATACCCCGTGGAGGGGTTCCCGAGCGGCCAAAGGGATCAGACTGTAAATCTGACGGCTCTGCCTTCGAAGGTTCGAATCCTTCTCCCTCCACCATCATTAAGAAAACCCGGCCTAGTGCCGGGTTTTCGCATTTCTGACCAGCCCAATCCGTTGTTCCTCTGCACTGCTGCCCTTTATCGCCGTTTGCCGGCTGCCGATCGCGCAATAAAAAACGGGAGGCCTGCGCCTCCCGTTTACTCTCATCTCTGCCCTGTTACGGGGCAAAGCGTTACAGGGTGAAGCGATAGAAGATATCGACCGCCTGGGCCACCCCGCTCATCGCCTGCAGGTAGAGCCGTGGCAATACCTCGTAGCGCAGCTTGAATTCGGCGATGGGGCTGAAGACCCCGACCCCGTACTGGAACTGCAAGCCCGGCAGCAGATAGGCCGACAGAGTCACCTGGGTGTTGTCACCACTGCCCGCGGTATCGAGGGAGACATCGCTCATCCCCAGCGACTCGCCGATGCTCGACACCACGCCGTTGGCCTGACTCACCGCACCGGCTACCAGCAGGCCGTTGAAGCCGCCATCCTCACCGCCGGTCTGCAACCCTTTGCCGCGCAGCAGATAGGAGAGCTGTTCCGACTGCGCCATCTGCGGCTCGGAGTAGACAGTGATCTCCGGCTTGCTGGCAGGGCCGGTCACCCGTACCCCGACCGTCACCTGACCCTCGATGGTATCGGGATCCCGGTTGGCTTCGATGTTGAGGAACGGCCGATCCAGCGGACCGGAGAAGAGGATCCGCCCCTCCTTGATAATGAGGTTCTGACCATAGGCCTTGAAGCGACCGTTGGTCAGCACCAGCTGGCCATTGCCTGCCAGCGGCTTCTCGGGCTCCTGACGGATATTGAGACCACCGGAGACATCGGTCTTCAGCCCCATGGCATCGAGCTTCACATCGTTGCCAAGGCGGATCGCCACCTTCATCGCCAGCGGCAGGCTGGCCTGCTTGGGAGCCGGGGGCAGATCGTCATAGACCACGGTCACATCGTCGGAGACCGCCACTGCCGAATCCGGCAGGCTCTTGACCAGAATGCGCGCCCAGGGAATATCCACCTGACCGGTAATGCGGGTCTCCTCCCCCAGCGACACCGCGATATCGGGCGAGACTCTGACCCGGCCCATGCCTGGATATTGCGCCTCCAGATCCTTGCCCTGAATGGTGAGGCTGCCGCTGACCGGCATCTTGGCCCAGCTGAGCCAGCCGCCCAACGCCAGCGGCCCCTTGCCCACCAGCATGGAGCCATCGAGCTCGGCGCGGTTGCCCTCGATCTTGAGGCGGGTCACCAGCTTGGTCAGGGTCACCATGTCGGAGTGGGTCTGCACTTCACCGTCACGCAGGTTGAGCTGACCAAACAGCAGGGGCGCCGCCAGGGTGCCGTCGAAGCGGGCATCGGCGGAGATGATCCCTTGCAGGGAGCGCACCTCAGGAATGAGCGGCGCGAAAGTATTGAGCTTGAGATCGTCAAACTTGAGCTGACCGCCGAGCAGACCGCGACCGGCAGGCTCCTTGATCAGCAGATCGGTATCGATATTGCCGATCTGTTTGGAGGCAAAATCGAGGCGGATTGCCGCCTGCTGCCGCTCGAAATCCAGGGCCAGAGCCAGCTGCTGATAGTCGGTCTTGAGGCCATCGGCGACAAAGGTGCCCGGCGTGGTGCGCACCACCGCATGCAGGGTCGGCTGATTGCCACGCCAGCTGGCGCGGCCGTCGGCCGAGAGCATCGCCTGCCAGCGGAAGTTGTCCGGTAACCAGGGGCGCAGCCGCTTGAGATCAAACTCGCTCAGGGCAAACTCCAGGGTGCCCTGGGCAGCGGAAACCTGACTCCCCTTGACGCAGAGGCTGGCTCCCTGGGAGCCGAGACAGAGATCCCCCATCGCCAGCCGCTGACGCGGCAGATCGAGATCCAGCGCCCAGGGGGAGCTCAAGTCCCATCGGCGCAGCGGGGTTTTCAGCTGCAACTCGGAGAGCGCCCCGCGCCAGTGATCCCCCCGCACGCCACCACCCAGTTTGAGGTTGGCCGCAACAGGGTCACCCTTCATGGTCAGGGTCAACAGATGCTGACTGATATCGCCGCTGAGGTTCAGGGCCAGCTGGCTGAGCTTGGTTTCGCCCTGTTTCAGCTGCGCCACCAACAACGCGAGCTCACCGGCCGGTTTGGCGCCGATCGCCGCGTTGCCCTTGAGGCTAATCCCCTTCAGGTCGGTGCCGGCATAGTAGAGCCGGTCGGAGGCGAGATCCGCATCGATTTTTGGCGTCTGCTGATTGCCACTGACCTTCACCTGTCCCTTGATATCCCCTTTCAGGCCGGGATAGATGCCCCCCAGCTGGGGAGCCTGCAGGTTGGCATCGAGCTTCCACTGGGCAGTGCTGATACTGCCCTTGGCCTGCAACTGGTTGGGGCCACTTTGCAGCGAGAGCGCCGGGATCTGCCACTCCATCTTGTCGTTGCCGCTGAGCTCCCCCTTGAGGGCCAACGGGTACTGGTTGAGTTTGCCATCCACCTTGAGCTTGGGCAGTTTCAGCTCCCAGTGGCCCGCTTCGTTCATCACGAAACGGCTCTCCAGCTCACCGGCCAGCGTCCCTTTCAGCTCAGGCACCAGCTCGGCCGGATTGATCCCCTTGAACAGGGTGGTCCCCTGCCACTCAATCCCCTTGTTCCAGGCCAGCTTGCCATCGAGTTTCAGCTCCCCCTTGAGGGCGTTGAGCTGCAAGGCGATCTTGCTGAGCCGCTCCAGATCACCCTTGCCATCCAGCGCAAGCTTGAAGGGGGGCACATCGGTCCCCTTGCCGGAGGTATTGAGGGCAAACTGGTAGCCGGAGAGCTTGCCCTTGGCAGTCAAGCTCCCCTTGTCCAGCCGATAGCTCGGCTCATCTTTGGCAGGCTTGTGAAGAGGCCAGCCGAGGTTCTTCCAGTCGAGGACCAGATCGAAAGGCAGATCCGGGTCGAGCGCGGCCAGCGAGCCCTTGAGATTGGCGGCAACCGGCCCCTTGGCCGACAATGCCAACTCCAGCTTGCCAACCGAACCGCTCAGCGCCAGCTTGGCCTGCTGCCCTTGCAGCTCGCCATCCAGCAGCCCTTTGCGAGCCTTGGCATCCAGCATCACCGCCAGTGGGTAGTCATCACTGAGCTGGATGTTGCCCTTGAGCGCCAGATCGGCCATGACGTGGCGCAGCGAAAGCTCGCGCACCTCGATGCGATCATCGACGGCAGTGGCAGAGAGCTGCAGCTTGTCGAGCCCTTCGATCAGCTCGCCCTGCTTATATTGCACCTGGGTCACGCTGACCCCTTCCAGCTGGATGGGGAAAGGTAGATGAATAGCGGGCAGGACAATCGGGGCTGCCTTTGCCATGTTCGCAGCTGACGCCCCTTTGCCCTGTTTGGCAGTCTCGGCGCTGGCCTTGTCGGTGCGCGCAACCGCAGACTCGGCTTGTTTCTCGTGAGAGGCCGGCTGCTTGGCGGATTTGGCTGGGCTGGCAGGCGCCGCGTCATCCAGCGTCACTTTCAGGTTATCGAGCACCGGGCCGCGCACAATCAGCCCCTTGCGATTGAGGGTGGCGCCGATATCGAGCGACCCCAGGGTCACGGCCACGCCGGGCACCACCAGATCGAGATCCGCGACCTTGAGGCTGTCGATCTGAATCTTGAGCGGCAACGGGTGCCAGACAAAGGGTTCGGAAGGCTCTTCCGGTGTCGGCTCGGAGTCAGCTACCTTGACCACCGGATGGGTCACCGCCAGGGATTTTATCCAGAGCTTGCCCTGCAACAACTTGCCGAGATCCCAGTCGAGCACGGCGCGATCGACCGTGACATCCACCAGCTCATCCTGCCAGCCCGCCCCTTCCAGGGTCCAGCCGTAGCCAAGCTGACCGGCCACCAGCTCCCCTTTGAGGGAGGGCAGCGCCCCCTTGGCCTGTTGCCACAACCACTTGTTGCCCTGATGGGTAAAGCCCAGCAGGCTGACGCCGATCAGCAGCAGGAACACCAGCCCCATCAGCCAGAGAAAAATGCGTTTTAGCCAGATCACAATGCAGACCCCCGCGCAAGATACAGCCGCAGCGGCCAAAGAAAAAAGCGTTTAGACAACATCATAATTCAGGCCCCAATGCGAAATGCAGCCGCAAGGGCTTATCCTCCTCCGATACCCCGACCGCCAGATCCAGCCTGACCTGACCGATGGGGGTGACCCAGCGCACACCCACACCAGTACCGATCTTCCAGGGTTCGCTGTAATCGATGGTGGAGGTGCCGCCATCCACAAACATGGCCCCCAGCCACTTCTCGCTGAAGCGGTAGTTGTATTCCAGACTCGCCACGCTGGTGTAGCGGCCACCGGTCAGCTTGCCATCCGGCCCGGTCGGGGAGATGGTCTCGTAATCAAAGCCGCGCACCGTCTGATCGCCACCGGTAAAGAAACGCAAGGATGGAGGTACCAGCGAGAAGCTGTCACCTATGATGGCCCCCTGCTCGGCCCGCATCAGGAATCTGTGGTTATCCCCGAGGGTACGCAGCCACTTGCTGCGCCCCCACACCCGCATAAAGCTGATGTCGGAGCCCCATCTGGGGTCGGAGAACTCCAGCGTCAGCTGTTGGCGATCGCCCCAGTCCGGCACCAATCCGCCGCGCATCCGCAACCGGGACCAGGAGACCCCCGGGATCAGCAGCAAGCTGTTCCCCTCGTCGGCGCCCTGGGTATAGATCTCGTTCTCCAGCCGGATAAAGACGTCCCGATCCCAGCTCTCCGGTCGCCGCGTCCAGCGGTGTACACCGACAGTGGTGAGATCGGAGCGGGTATCGTTGTTGTCCTTGTACTGGTAACCGGCCTGTACCGAGTAGTAGTCTCGCAGCGGGTTGCCCACCGGGATCTGGTAGTCGAAACTGAGTTCAGACTCTGGCGCCGACACCTTGGCGGTGGCAAACAGACGGTGGCCGTAGCGGTTGACCCAGGGTTTCTCCCAGGTGGCACTCAATCTTGGCCCCACGTCGGTGGCGTAACCGATACCGGTCTCGATTTCGTGATCGACCCGGTTATCCAGTGTCACCGCAATGGGCACCCGATAGTTGCTCGCCTCGCTCAATACCGGCTTGATATCGACCTGACGGAACAGCTTGGTGGAGGAGACATCCTGCGACATCTCAGCCAACCGGATGGCGAGATAGGGGTCACCGCTCTGGATGTTGATAAGCGGGCGAATAAGGTGGAGCGCTTCGGGGGTGGCATCGTAGCGGATCTCGCCGAACCGGTAGCGATGGCCCGATTCGAACAGGATGAAGATCTCCGCCGTCCCCTTGTCCGGGAACACCTTGACCTGACTCTTGCTCAGCTTGGCATCAAAGTAACCGCGGGCCAGCCCGAGGCTGCCGAGATCCGCCTTGATCGATTCATATTTGGCGTGATTGAGAGGCTCCCCCTCTTTCAGCGGTAACTTGTCCAGCAGGGCGCTGTAGAGCTCGTCGCTGCCCGCATCCCCCTCCAGCAGAATATCGAGGCGAGAGACGATGACCGGCTCCCCTTTGTCCACCTCAATCACCACTTTGGACGGGCTCTTCTTGTCGCGACTCAGGGTGATTTTCGGCTGGTAGTAGCCATAAACTTGCAGCGCTTTTTGCACGCTCTCGGTGATCCTGGCGCGGGCCGGGCGGTATTGCCGCTCCTGATAGATCGGCAGGGCATTGAGGTAGGCTTCGACGTTATCCTTATTGTCCCCTTTCAACCCCTTGATCTGATAGGTGAGCTTGGCGGCAAACACCGGCGAGGCCACCAGCGACAGCAACAAGCCTACCACCAGTACCAACAGGCCGCGGCGAAACGCAGGGCCGGACAGTGAACGCCCTGCCAGCAGGGATGAAATGCATCCTGTCAAAGGTCAATATTCCTGAATCTGTGGTGAAGGAAACCAACGCCCTTTCGGGCCAAACCCGAAAGCGGCGCAGCACGCCATGGGGTGCATGGCCGTGACACAAAAAGGCGCGCCAGAAAAATGGCGAACCTTATCCTAACATAGGCATCGGCCAGCGACAGCGCGGCGCCATTGGCAAATTCGCCATATCTTTTAAGAGGTTGACCACAAATCACACATTTTGGTGACAATTACGACGCTCCGCTTTCCCGATGGGGGCGAACTGACCCGCCCTGAACATGGCTCACCCCGTCATCAGGCACCATTTGTCACCTCTCCCCCTCCCCTTACAACCAACCATCCACCACGACAGGGTTTGTCGGCATCACACTACCCTCACCGTTTAACAGGCCCGGCACGCGCCAAAGCCCGCCGTACGGGGTGATTAAGAATTGCTCGCTCAGCGCAATCGAATTATCCCGCTGCCTTTGCAAGCGCCCCTCCCTCACACTTGAACCATCAACTGAAGGAGACACATCATGCATGCACGTAGCGAACAGATGGCTGACTATATTGCCGATCGTCTCGAGTTCATCACCTTTCTCGCCTGTTGCAGCGCCCTGCTGGCCCTACTGACCGGCATGAGTGGCCAACAGGCGCTGGCCTTTACCGCCCTGAACCTGCCGTTTGGCCTCGGTATTCTGCTGGCGATGGCAATGCTGGCCCCGCTGCCCGCCCACTGGCGACTGCCGGGGATCACCTTGCTGCTGGCAGGTTGCGCCCTGATGACCCTGCAACTGGGGGGCGAGTGGCTCAATCCGCTGGCCATCTGGAGCCTCTACGCCCTGCTCGGGCTGGAGATCATCTGGCAAGCTCGCCCCCGCGCCGTGCTGGCCACCCGCGCTCGCCAACAATAGGGCTGACCAGCGCCGGTAAACGGCGGGCTGTGAGGGCTGACGCCGGTGGCAAATTGGGGTACTCTTGCGCCCCCATTTGCCACCACACTTGGCATTAACAACCTTCGCCATCACTCCCAGGAGCGCCCCGATGAAAAAAGCCTGTGCCCAGCACATTCTGGTCAAGACCGAAAAACAGTGTCTGGAGATCAAGGAGAAGATCGAGAAGGGAGCCGACTTCGGCCAGATGGCCAAACGCTTCTCCACCTGCGCCTCTGCAAAACGCAGCGGCGATCTGGGGGAGTTCAACAAAGGGGATATGGTCAAGCCCTTTGACGATGCCGTCTTCAAGGGCGAACTGCTCAAGGTGCTGGGACCGGTGCGCACCAAGTTCGGCTTCCATCTGATCAAAGTGCTCTATCGCAATTAAAGCGAGCAGCCCCATCGCAACTGACCATTTTCTCGGTGAAGCGCCCATCAGGCGGGCTTCACCGCCCCCTGCATCCCACTCGAAAAATTGGCTAAAACAACGCCAAACTCGCATCAATTTACTAACGTTATCAGGCAATTAAGTTTATCCTTCTCGGCATTATCCACATTCGACGATGGATCCCGTGCTATGCCCCGCTCTTGCTTGTGGCCCCTGCTGGCCTGGTTACTCCCGCTCGCTGGCGCCCTCGGCAGCCGCTTTCATCTCTGGCCCTGGTGGATCGGTTTTGCGATCTGTCTCATCGGAGCCCTTGTCTCCCTTATCTTGCTGGTGCGCCTGCCCTGGAGCCGTAACCGCTACGCCAGCGGCCTCGGCGCCTTGCCGCTACTGCTGCCCCTGACATTTGTGGCACAGGCGCTGCGGATGCCGCTGATCAATGATGTGAGCACCGATCCCTACAATCCCCCCCTGTTGCGCTGGGCGGCAGAGCTCAGAACGGCGCAGGATCTGCCAATAAATAGCGCCCCGCTGAAAGCAGTTGAGACAAAACCCGGTCCTCTCTTTACCAGGGTCTCTCCTGCCGAAGTGGTGATTGAAGCCAGCGAGCTGATGCAGGAGCTGGGCTGGCAGATACGACCAAGCCCCGATGGTCTGGATGCAGTGGTCACCACCGGCTGGTTCGGCTTTCAGGATGATGTGGCGCTGCGGGTCTTTGCCGGCCCCAAAGAGACTCGCATCGATATGCGATCGGCCTCCCGTCAGGGGCAGAGCGACTTGGGTACCAACCGGGCGCGGATCGAGGATTTCCTGATCCGCCTGAACGAGCGCCTCGGCCAGGCCTACAAACCCAATTTGAAACCGTAAGTGTGAAACAACAAGAAGGTAACTGATGCGCGTTGAGGTCAAACCCGACCGGGAATATGCCTGGTTTATCCGCCCCTTTTTCTGGCTGCAAAAGCGCAACTATGGTCAGGTACTTATTCCGGGCAAGTGCTGGGGCCGCTCGCCGCGCCTGTTTGCCGCCGTCGCCACCCTCTACGGCGTCATCAACCGTAAGCGCTCCCCCATCGATCCCGTGTTGCGTTCTCTGGTGACGGTGCGGGTCTCCCAGCTCAACTGGTGCCGCTTCTGTGTCGACATCAACGCCATGACCCTGATCAAGCGAGCGGGCTCCAGCGAGAAGGTGGAGGCGCTGGCCAACTGGCGCGAAAGCCCCTTGTTTGACGAGCGGGAGAAAGCGGTGCTCGACTACACCGAAGCGATGACCGGGCTGGATGGGGTGAGCGATGAACAGGCGGCCCGCCTCAAGCTCTGGTTCGATGACGATGCCATGGTGGAGCTGACCGGTCTTATCGCCTTCCAGAACATGTCGGCCAAGTTCAACGCCGCCCTCGATATCGCGCCGCAGGGCTTCTGCCAGCTGCCGGTGCAACCGGAACGCCCTGCCCAGCCAGACAGCAAGGACGCCTGATGAACCGGACCCGCCTGCTACTTGCGCTGGTGATGGGGGGCCTTATCGGCACCTTCTTTGCCCTCGATCTCGGTCGTTACCTCAGTCTGGACGCCTTGCAGGCCCAGCAGGCGGCACTGGCGCAATGGGTCGACAGCCATTTTGTCTCGGCCAGCCTGCTGTTCGTGCTTATCTATGTGCTGAGCACCGCCCTCTCCCTGCCCGGCGCCAGCCTGCTCACCCTGGGGGGCAGCGCTGTGTTCGGCGTCGCCTGGGGGCTGCTGCTGGTCTCCTTTGCCAGCTCCATCGGCGCGACGTTGGCCTTTCTCAGTGCCCGCTTTCTGCTGCGCGACTGGGTCATAGCCCGCTTTGGTGACAAGCTGACCACCTTTCAGTCCGGCATGGCGAAGGAGGGGGCTTTCTATCTGTTAAGCCTGCGCCTCATCCCCGTCTTCCCCTTCTTTCTGGTCAATCTGCTGATGGGGCTCACCCCCATCAGAGTCAGCACCTACTACTGGGTGAGTCAGCTTGGCATGCTGCCCGGCACCTTCGTCTATGTGCTGGCGGGCAGCGAGCTTGGCCAGTTAACCAGCACCGGCAATATCCTCTCCCCCGGTCTGATGGTGGCGCTGACCCTGCTGGGGCTGATGCCCTGGCTGGTCAAGAAAGTGACCGCCAAGATCGCACAGCGGCGTCTGCTCGCCCCCTACCGCAAACCCGCTCGCTATGACTACAACCTGCTGGTGATAGGTGCCGGTGCCGGTGGGCTGGTCACCAGCTATATCGCAGCGGCAGTGAAGGCCAAGGTGGCGCTCATCGAGAAACACAAGATGGGGGGCGATTGCCTCAACAGCGGCTGTGTCCCCTCCAAGGCATTGATCCGAAGCGCCCGCTTTGCCGCCGAGCAGCGCAAGGCCGACGAGCTGGGCTTTAGCCAAAGCCACTCCCGCGCCGATTTTGCCGCCGTGATGGAGCGGGTGGCTGAAGTGATCAAGGAGGTCGAGCCCCACGACTCCATCGAACGCTATCAGGGGCTTGGGGTCGAGTGCATCGAAGGAGAGGCGCGGCTGGTCTCCCCCTGGGAGGTCGAAGTCAATGGCCAGCGCCTTGCCAGCCGCCATATCGTTATCGCCACCGGCGCCCGGCCGTTGGTGCCCAAGCTGCCGGGGCTGGATCAGGTGCCTTACCTCACCTCGGATAGCCTCTGGCAACTGCGCACCCCGCCGCGCCGCCTGCTGGTGCTGGGCGGCGGCCCCATCGGCTGCGAGCTGGCCCAGAGCTTCGCCCTGCTCGGCATTCCCGTTACGTTGGTGGAACTCTCGGAGCAACTGCTGCCCCGAGAAGATAGGGAAGTGGCCGACGCGCTGGCCGGGCAGATGAGCCGCGATGGCGTGCGGCTACTCACCGGCTGGCGCGCCGAGCGAGCCGACTATCTGCCCGCGGCCGGGGGGGATCTCCCCATCCGGCTGCAACTGCGCCGGGGCGAAGAAATACAGGTGGTGGAAGGGGATCAACTGCTGCTGGCACTGGGTCGGGTCGCCAACGTCAGCGGCTTCGGGCTCGAGGAGTTGGGGGTCGAGCTGGCCCCCCGCGGCACCATAGCGGTCGATGGCTTTCTTGCCACCAACTTCCCCAGCATACTGGCGGTGGGAGACGTAGCGGGCCCTTACCAGTTCACCCACTTCGCCGCCCATCAGGCCTGGTATGCGGCGGTCAATGCCCTGTTTGGTCAGTTCAAGCGCTTTCGGGCCGACTATCGGGTCATTCCGGCGGCCACCTACACCACGCCGGAGATTGCCCGGGTTGGCCTCAATCGCAAGGAGGCCGAAGCGCAGGGGATTGCCTTCGAGGCGACCCGCTTCGAGCTGGCCGAGCTGGATCGCGCCATTGCCGATGGGGAGCGCCACGGTTTTGTCGAGGTGCTGACCGTGCCGGGCAAGGATACTATCCTTGGCGCCACCATAGTGGGCACTCACGCCGGTGAGCGGATTGCCGAGTTCGTGCTCGCCATGCGTCACCACCTCGGCCTTGGCAAGATCCTCGGCACCATTCATGCCTATCCCACCCTGATGGAGGGGAACAAATATGTGGCAGGTGAATGGAAACGGGTCCACCAGCCCACCCGGGTGCTGGCGTTGCTGGCCCGTTATCACCGCTGGCGCCGTGGCGCCTGACAATCAGGGAAACTTTTATGCTCAAGCCATTCTCACTGCTCGGCTCACACCTCAACTCGCACCGCAACTCTTGGCTCAAACAGCGGCTTAACGCCCTGCTGTGCGCTCTGCCACTGCTGGCCAGCGGCTCGCTGTTGGCGGCCAATCCAGACGGCGGCTGGCACCAGACCCTTGAGGAGGCGAAGGGACAGACCGTCTACTTCAACGCCTGGGGCGGCAGCCCGGAGATCAACGCCTATCTGGTATGGGCCGGGCAGGAGCTGGCGCGCGACTATCAGGTCAAGCTGGTGCAGGTGAAGGTGGATGACATCGCCCAGAGCGTCAGCCAGTTGCTGGCCAACAAGCAGGCGGGCAAGCAAGCCGGCGGCCCCATCGATCTGCTCTGGGTCAACGGCGAAAACTTCAAGGCGCTCAAGGAGCAGGGGCTGCTTGGCGCCCCCTTTACCGCCGAGCTGCCCAACATGGCGCTGGTAGACAACAGCCTGCCGGTGAGTGAGGACTTCACCCTGCCAGTGGAAGGGCTGGAAGCCCCCTGGGGCATCGGCCAGCTCAACCTGATGGTCGATACCGAAGAGGTCACCAGAGCGCCCACCTCGGCAGCAGCCCTGCTGGCGTGGGCCAAGGCCCATCCCGGCCGCTTTACCTATCCCAAGCCGCCCCAGTTCCATGGCTCCAGCTTTCTCAAGCAGATCCTGCTGGAGTTGACGCCAGACCCCGCCCCCCTCTATCGGGAGGCAACCGAGAGCGACTTTGCCAAGCTCACCACCCCGCTCTGGGCCTGGCTCGATGAACTGCATCCGGCACTCTGGCGCAAGGGCAAACTGTTCCCCACCAGCGCCGCCGAAACCCGCCAACTGCTCGATGATGGCGAACTGGCCATGGCCATCAGCTTCAACCCACAGGAGGCGCAAAGCGCCGCCCAGATTGGTGCCCTCCCCCCCAGCGTCGAGGCGGTCGCCATGGCAAAGGGGTCGCTCACCAACAGCCACTTTCTCGCCATCCCCTTCAACGCCAACGCCCGTGCGGGGGCCAAGGTGGTGGCCAACTTACTGCTGAGCCCGGCAGCGCAGGCGCGCAAGGCCAATCCGGCGTTCTGGGGTGATCCCAGCGTGCTACGGGCCGATGCGCTGCCTGAACCCGCCAAAGGGCAACCGGCACTGCGCTTCAAAGCGGTGGCCGAGCCTCACCCCAGCTGGCAGCTCAAACTGGAAGCGGCTTGGGCCGAGCGTTACGGCCACTGATGAGTGCCGCCGGTCACCCGCTTGCCCGCTCCCGACCATGGCGCCGGTTGCTGATCCGCCACCGCGGGATGGGTATGGGCGTCGTTTATCTGGCGATCTTCGTCATCCCTCTGCTAGCGGGGCTGTGGCAACTGCTGGCGGAGGGAATGACCGCCTCTCATCTTGCCTTGCTGCTGGCCCAGCCAGGCCTCTGGCACTCCACTGCGCTGAGCCTGTGGATTGGCGCCGCCTCGACCCTCGGCAGCCTGCTGTTGACCGCCCTGCTGCTGGCCCACAGCAACAGCCGGGCTTTCGGGCTGCTCCGTCGCCTGCTCTCGCCCATGCTGGCCATGCCCCACGTCGCCTTTGCCATCGGCTTTGCCTTTCTGCTCGCCCCCTCCGGCTGGCTGCTGCGGCTCATCTCGCCAGCTCTGACCGGGTTTGAACTGCCCCCCGACTGGCAAACCATTCGCGACCCTTGGGGGCTCGGGCTGATTGCACTGCTCGTTTTCAAGGAGACCCCTTTTCTGCTGCTGATGGCGATGGCCGCACAACAGCCCATCCAGCTGGCACGCCAGCAGTGGCTGGGGGCGAGCCTCGGTTTCAGCGCCCCCCAGATCTGGTGGCGCCTGCTGCTGCCGGCTCTCTGGCCAGCCCTGCGCCTGCCCATCTATGCGGTGGCGGCCTACGGAGTGGCGGTAGTGGATCTCGCCCAGCTGCTCGGGCCCGACGCCCCCGCCCCGCTGGCAGTACGGTTGTGGCTATGGTATCAGGACCCGGATCTGCTCTGGCGCGGTGCCACCGCCAGCGGTGCCCTGCTGCTGCTCGCCATCACGGCGCTGCTGATCGCCCTGCTCAGATTACTGGAGTGGCTTCATAACGAGGTGGGCAAAGGCTGCTGGCTCGATGGCAAACGGGCGACGCCCCACTCCTTTGCCAACCGGCTCGCAGCAGGCTTTGCCTTCACCCTGATCACCCTCAATCTGGCGGTGCTGGCGGCCCTGCTGCTCTGGTCGCTGGCGCGCCGCTGGCCCTTTCCCGCCCTCTGGCCCAGCCAGTGGAGCAGCCACTACTGGCTGGATCTGCTGCCAACCCTGCTGCCGCTGCTGGCAACCAGCGCGCTGTTGGCACTGGCGAGCGGCTTGCTGGCGCTGGTGATGGTGGTGCTGAGTCTGGAGGCACAAGCCGGGCGCCGCCCCTGGCCGCTCTGGCTTATCTGCTTGCCGCTGCTGCTGCCACAGGCCAGCCTGCTGTTTGGTATCCGGCTCGGGCTGGACTGGCTTGCACACGGCTCGATAAGCAGCGTCATTGGCTGGGGCTGGGTGCTCTGGAGCCAGCTGCTGTTTGTCTTTCCCTATGTCTATTTGTGCATGCACGGCCCCTATCGTCAGTTCGATCCGCGGATCACCCAAAGCGCCCTGCTGCTGGGGGCCACGCCATGGCGAGCCTGGTGGCAGGTCAAAGCACCGCTACTGGCGCGCCCGCTGCTGTTTGCCTTCGGCGTCGGGGCGGCGGTGAGTCTCGCCCAGTATCTGCCGACCCTGCTCTTTGGCGCAGGCAGAGTGGTCACCATCACCACCGAAGCGGTGGCCATCGGCAGCGGCCTCAACCGGCGGCTGGCGGGGCTCTACGGCCTGCTGCAACTGCTGCTGCCGCTCGTTATCTATCTGCTGGCACTCTGGCTACCGGCGCGGATCAATCCGGCGCTCAAGGGGGGCGGCTCACGATGAACTCTCATGATGGAAATAGCCATATGCTGAGCACCACGCCTCTTCGACTTTACCTTGATGAGAATCTGCTGCTTTCGCTGCCCGCCCTGCAGGTGGCACCCGGCGAGGTGTTGACCCTGATGGGGCCCAGCGGCTGTGGCAAAAGCTCCCTGCTGGCAGGGCTGGCTGGGGTACTGCCGGGCGCGCTGACAGGAAATGGTCCGATCCGGCTGGAGGGGGAGGTAAGGCTCGGCGAGCGGTTCCTCAACACTTTGCCTGCGCAAGCGCGGCGCATCGGCATGCTGTTTCAGGATGACTTGCTGTTTGACCATCTGACGGTGGCGGAGAACCTGATGTTCGGCATGCCGGCGACCATCAAGGGAAAACGCGCACGACGGGAAAAGGCACTGGCCGCATTGGCACAGGTCGCGCTGGCGGATCAGGCTGACAAGCTGCCGCAGCTGCTGTCGGGGGGTCAGCGGGCGCGGGTCAGCCTGCTGCGAGCGTTGTTGGCCGAACCCGATGCCCTGCTGCTGGACGAGCCCTTCTCCCGCCTCGACAAGCCGCTGCGCGCCGCCTTTCGCGAGCTGGTATTCGCGCAGATCAAGGCGCTGGCCATCCCCGCCATCCTGGTGACCCACGACGAAGAGGATGCGCCGGGCACCATACTCAATCTCACCGAATCCTGTTTTTAACCGAGGAGTGCACCTTGTTTGACCGCCACCTGATCCCCGTGATCCGCAGCCCTCTCACCCAGCTTGCCAAACCGCTCTGCCGCGCCGGGGTCAGTGCCAATCAGGTGAGCCTCACCGGCTTTGCCATCGGCATGCTGGCGCTGCCGCTGCTGGCCTTTGGCTGCTATCAATGGGCGCTTGCGGCGATCCTGCTCAACCGCTTGCTGGACGGGCTCGATGGCTCCGTAGCGCGGGAAACCGGCATCACCGACTGCGGCGGCTTTCTCGACATCACGCTCGACTTTATTTTTTACGCCGCCGTGGTGCTGGGCTTTGCCCTCGCCGCCCCCGCCAATGCGCTGCCCGCCGCCACCCTGCTGTTTGCCTTTATGGGCACAGGGTCGAGCTTTCTGGCCTTTGCCATCATGGCGGGCAAGCGGGGGATCGACAATCCGGTCTATCACCACAAGTCCCTCTACTATCTGGGCGGCCTCACCGAGGGGAGCGAGACCATCGCCCTCTTTGTGCTGATGTGTCTGTGGCCCGCCGCCTTCGCCCCGCTCGCCTACGGATTTGCTCTGCTCTGCGCCATCACCACCCTGACCCGGCTCTGGAGCGGTTACCACACCCTGCGTCACCCCCAGCGCTAAACAGCGCAGCCCTCACCGGAGGGCTAATCCATCGCACGATGAATTGGCGGTCAGCAAGGCGCACGGAACACTTGCACGGGGATGACAATGTTTTACCATGACGACACTTTTGTCAGTCTCTTTGAGAACCCTATGCGTCGCCTTGCCTCTCTTCTCACTCTGTCGTTATTCCCCCTGCTCGGTGGCTGCAGCAGCGCCCCGGCCCCCAAGCCCGTGGTCAAGCCTCAACCCAACAGTGCCTTTATCAATCAGGCTCCATCGAGCAAACCCGTTTACACACAAGGGGTTAGCAAGGGGGATTTCGCCAATCGCCCCAACGTGGACCGGTTCGTCCAGAAGATGGTCGAGAAGCACGGTTTTGACAGCGCCCAGTTGCATCAGGTGCTGGCTCAGGCAGAGCGTTACGACTGGATCATCCGCCTGATGGATGCCCAGGCGCCGACCACCGCCAAGCCCACCGGCCCGACCGGTGCCTGGAACCGCTATCGCGCCAAGTTCATCACCCCCGACAACGTGCAAAACGGCGTCAACTTCTGGCGTGAATACGCAAGCGAGCTGAACCGGGCGGAGCAGATCTACGGGGTACCGCCGGAGATCATCGTCGGCATTATCGGGGTCGAGACCCGCTGGGGCCGGGTGATGGGCAAGACCCGCATTCTGGATGCGCTGGCTACCTTGGCATTTGACTACCCGCGCCGTGCCGAGTTCTTCACCAGCGAATTGGAAGCCTTCCTGGTAATGACCCGCGACGAGGGGATGGATCCTGCAGAGCCCAAGGGCTCCTACGCCGGCGCCATGGGCTATGGCCAGTTTATGCCCTCCAGCTTCCAGCGCTATGCGGTGGATTTTGACGGCAACGGCCACACCAATTTGTGGGATCCGGTGGATGCCATCGGCAGCGTCGCCAACTACTTCAAGGCCCACGGCTGGGAGAAAGGCCAACCGGTGGCGGTACGCGGTCAGGGCCAGCTGCCCGGCTATGAGCACGGCTTCCAGACCCGCTACCCGGTCGCCACCCTGCGCCGCGCAGGGCTCACCCCCACCAGCAGTCTGGGCAATCACAGCGAGTCGAGCCTGCTGCGACTCGATGTGGGCACCGGCTACCAATACTGGTACGGCCTGCCCAACTTCTACACCATCACCCGCTACAACCACAGCACCCACTACGCCATGGCGGTGTGGCAGCTGGGTCTGGCGGTGAAGGCGGCGCGCTAACAACTCGCTGGCATAAAACAGACAATGAAAAAGGAGCCATTGTGGCTCCTTTTTTATATCCAACGTTCAACCCCATCAGGGGCTCAAGGATGACTACCTGATTTAGACGCCTGCCTTGGCCAATGCCGCGGAGACGATCTGCTGGGCCTCTTGCTGGATCAGATCCAGGTGTGCTTCGCCCTTGAAGCTCTCCATGTAGATCTTGTAGATGGACTCGGTGCCGGAGGGGCGCGCCGCGAACCAGCCGTTCTCGGTGACGACCTTGAGGCCGCCGATGGCGGCATCGTTGCCCGGCGCCTTGGTCAGCTTGGCGATAATGGGCTCACCGGCCAGGGTAGAGGCTTCGACCAGTGCCGGATCCAGCTTGGAGAGCACCGCTTTCTGGGCGCTGTTGGCCGGTGCGTCGATGCGGCGATAGCTGGAGCGACCGAACTTGGCTTCCAGCGCGTCGTAGTGGGCCTGGGGATCCTTGCCGGTCACGGCCAGGATCTCGGCGGCCAGCAGCGCCAGAATGAAACCATCCTTGTCGGTGGTCCAGACGGTGCCATCTTTGCGCAGGAAGGAGGCGCCCGCGCTCTCCTCGCCGCCAAAGCCGAACTCACCGCTGTAGAGGCCATCCACGAACCACTTGAAGCCGACCGGCACCTCTTTCAGGGTGCGGCCAATCTCGCCGGCAACCCGGTCGATCATCGAAGAGGAGACCAGCGTTTTGCCGACGGCCGCATCGGCAGACCAGCCGGTGCGATGGGTAAACAGATACTGGATTGCCACCGCCAGATAGTGGTTCGGGTTCATCAGGCCGGACTTGGTAACGATGCCGTGACGGTCATAGTCAGGGTCATTGCCAAGGGCGATGTCGAACTTGTCTTTGAGGGCAATCAGGCTCGCCATGGCGAACGGGCTGGAGCAGTCCATCCGGATCTTGCCGTCTTTATCCAGGGTCATGAAGGAGAAGGTCGGGTCGACCTTGTAGTTCACCACCTCGATATTCAGGCTATAGGTCTTGGCGATAACGTCCCAATAGGCGACGCCGGAGCCACCCAGCGGATCGACACCGATCTTGATGCCAGCGTTCTTGATGGCATCCATGTCCAGCACGTTCTTCAGATCATCCACGTAAGGGGTGACATAGTCGTGCTCGACCACGAACGGGCTCTTGAGCGCTTCGGCGAACGGCATCCGTTTCACGCCAGCCAGACCCGCTTCCAGAATGGCGTTGGCACGGTCCTCCACCCACTTGGTGATCTCTCCTTCGGCGGGGCCACCGTGAGGCGGGTTGTACTTGAAGCCACCATCTTCCGGCGGGTTGTGGGACGGGGTGATCACCACGCCGTCAGCGCGCGCAGCCGGTTTGCCTGCATTGTGGCGCAGGATGGCGTGAGAGATGACCGGGGTCGGGGTAAAGCCCATACCGGCTTGAATGCGAGTTTCAACGCCGTTGGCCGCCAGCACTTCGACTGCGCTGGCAAAGGCAGATTCGGACAGGGCGTGGGTATCCATGCCGACAAACAGCGGGCCAGTAATACCGGCCTGCTGGCGATACTCCACCAGCGCCTGGGTCACCGCCAGAATATGGGATTCGGTAAAGGCGTTGTGCAAGGCACTGCCACGGTGGCCGGAGGTACCAAAGGCAACCCGCTGCTCGGGGCGGCTCATGTCCGGCTTGTTGAGGTAGTAGGCACTGACCAGACGGGGGATGTTGGTCAGGTCGCTTAAACGGGCCGGCTGACCGGCGTGGGAATGCTGAGCCATGGCGTTTTCCTTGCGTAATGGCGGCCTTGGCGGGCAAGGCCTGAGTCTTGATAAACCGTTAAATGGCGCCACACACCTGCGCGATCACCTCTTCGTCATAGCCCATGCTGGCCATCAGCTGGGCCACCATATTCTGCTTGCGGCTGGTGTTGGTGTTGGTGATCACCCAGAACGGGGTGTCCGGTACCGGCTTGGGCTTGGTGGTGCTACCACTGGCACGCAGAGCCTCGGGATCCCGCGAGAAATAGACGCGCTTGCGCCCCTTGATTTCGGTGGCTTGGGTAAACCCGACCGGGTCATCCCGGTAGAGGGTACTCAGCACCTGCATGAAGCGGTTGATGGACTTCTCTTCTTTTTGCAGCTCACCGGAATCGAGCAGGGCTTGCAGCCCTTGCCGGGTGGCTACCGCACTGGGCTGCACCACGGCAACGGGCTCGGCAACCGGCACACGTTGGTGAGCAGGCTGTTCCAGCAGACGGCGCAGGATATCGGAGGCACTCTCACCAATGTGCCGGGTCTGGCTGGCGATATAGAAGTAGAGATCGTCATCAAGCTCGATGGTTTTCATAGGGATGCGCTGGACTCGTCGAAATTCGGATGCGGCGATTATACATAGGCAAACCCGACAGCCCAAGCAAGGGGCTGGCAGATGTACATGAATCTCATCGAGAATACGGCATAATAGCGGGCCAAGTGTGTGATCAGCCGCACTGATAGCCGATCCGGACGGGATTTTTTAGAAAAAAAACCACATTTATTTCCCATCCGTTGGACGAAATCCTTTTCTTTCCAGTGCGTTAAATAAAACAGCGATACGCACTCACGACCGACAAGGTGTCATTTTGCAACAAAACAGCATATTGAACTTCAGGGAGCAGGGTCTGGGCCCGACAGTCATTCTGATCCACGGCCTGTTTGGCAGCCTCGATAACCTGGGTCTGCTGGCCCGTGCCCTCTGCGAACAGTACCGGGTCATCAGCGTTGATCTGCGCAACCACGGCGCCTCCTTTCATGGCAGCGAGATGAGCTATCCGGCGCAAGCGGCCGATATCCTGACCCTGATGGATCGGCTGAATATTGCCGACGCTACCCTGATTGGCCACTCGATGGGGGGCAAAGTCGCGATGCAGGTCGCCAAGCTGGCGCCTGCACGTGTCAGCCGTCTAGTCGTCGCCGATATGGCGCCGGTCGCCTATCCCCACTCCCGCCACCAGAATGTGTTTGCCGGACTCAACGCCACCCTGCACACGCCGCCGCAAAGCCGCAGCGAAGCGGAAGCCATGTTGGCCGAACATATCGAGATCGCCGGGGTACGCCAGTTCCTGCTCAAATCCTTCGCCAGAGGCGAGCATGGCTGGGGTTGGCGCTTCAATGTGCCCGCGCTTGAGCAAAACTACGCCAACATCATGGGCTGGCCAGAGGATGATCGCCGCTTCGAGGGGCCGGTGCTCTTTATCAAGGGGGGGGATTCTGACTATATGCAACCGCAATACAGCGAGGCGGCACTGGCCCAATTCCCGGCGGCAAAGGTGCGTGTCATCGCCGGCACCGGCCACTGGCTGCATGCGGAAAAACCGGCTCTGTTCAACAAATTGGTTGTGGATTTCCTGTCGACAGGCGGTTAACAGTTTCAAATCCTTTGTGATATAGTGCGCCCGTCATAAGGAGTGTGCGCAATCCATGCTAAGTGAACATATCGACCTGATCGAAAGTTTGGGCCTGAAATTATTTTTTCTGGCGATTTTCATCTTGATTGGTCTTGCCATTCATGACGTGCTCAAACGCGGCAATGTGCCCCGTTTCGGCCGTTTTATCGTCTGGTTGGTACTGTTTCTGGGTTGTGCGGGTTTTGTCGCCAAGGGGCTGATCGAACTGGGCTGGGAAGGCTCAGGACTCGGCTAACTTATTTTCATCTGTGATGTATGGCCAAACAGCAAACTGATCGAACAACACTGGATCTGTTCGCAAATGAGAAGCGCCCCGGCAGGCCAAAGACCAATCCACTCCCCCGCGAGACCCAACTCAAGATCAACAAGCGTAACCAGCTTAAGCGCGATCGGGAAAATGGGCTGAAGCGGGTAGAGTTAAAGGTGGAGGCCGAGTTGCTGGAGCGCCTGAACCAACTTGCGTTACAACAGAACATCAGCCGAGCCGAGCTGATCCAATCTATTCTGAAACAACAGATTGAGTCCGCCTTTGCGGTGGACATTGCAGTCTGAGCGTTGAGCATTAACACCAAATACGGGTAACTAAACACTATGGCAAGTGTAGGTCTGTTTTTTGGCAGCGATACCGGTAACACCGAAGCTGTCGCCAAGATGATCCAGAAAGAGCTGGGCAAAAACCTGATTGAAGTCCGCGACATCGCCAAGAGCAGCAAGGCCGACATCGAGAGCTTTGACCTGCTGATGTTCGGCATCCCGACTTGGTACTATGGCGAAGCCCAGGCCGACTGGGACGACTTCTTCCCTGATCTGGGCGAAATCGACTTCACCAACAAGCTGGTCGCCATCTTCGGTTGCGGTGATCAGGAAGACTACTCCGAGTACTTCCTCGACGCCATGGGCACCCTGCGTGACATCGTCGAAGCCAAAGGCGCCATCATCATCGGTCACTGGCCAACTGCCGGCTACGAGTTTGAAGCCTCCAAGGCGCTGGTCGATGACAAGCACTTTGTCGGTCTGGGTATCGATGAAGATCGCCAGCCGGAGCTGACTGCCGAGCGCGTCAAGGGCTGGTGCAAGCAGCTGCACGAAGAGATGTGCCTGGGCGAGCTGGAGTAATCCGCTTCCCCTCATCTCTCTGACAACAAGGGCCCCGACGGGGCCCTTGTTGTATCTGCAAGTGGCGATGCTTGCCTTTATTCGCCCCTGTTATTCACCCCTGTGCTCCGGTTTGGCTCGCACATAGAGGGTGCGCTTGACCTGTGCCACCAGTTCGCCGCTCTTGTCCTGTACCGTGACCTCGAATTCGGGGAAGTGCTTGTTGCCCCCCTCGGTCGCCGCCACGATATCGGCCAGCTTGCCCTCGGTCAGGTTGAACTCGGCCACCAGCTTGCCCTTGCCCGGCTTGATGTAGTTGATGCTGCCCGCCTTGTCCCAGACGTAATAGCGATTCTTGAAGTAGCCCATCAGCATCAGCGGATAGATGGGATCCGTCATGGCAAACATGCTGCCGCCAAACTGGGTGCGGTTGGCATTCTTGTTCCACCAGCGGGATTTCAGGGTGACCCGACAGTAGCGAAAGTCATCGCTCAGGGTCTCTATCTTGATACCGGCGCCCCAGAAGGGGGGCCAGGCGTTGAGTGCGCGGCGCACCCAGGCCGCATTGTCAAAAAGCCAATCCATGGATCTCATCCGACCAGAAATATGAAAGTTACATCTTATCAACATCTGCCATACCGGCAAGTCGGACGATACGATTGATTATTTCAATCCAATCGGCCATTTAGGACTAAACCCCTTGAATTACTGGGTTTATTTTTAGGGAGGCTACGACCTATAATGACAAGCCAAGCGAGTTCAAGGTTGCCATTCCTGCGGCAGTCCATCAGAATAACCCCACCTTCGAGAATGCGAATAAGTAGAATATGGCAGACAACAACCAAGCGTTAAAAAAGGCCGGGCTCAAGATCACCCTGCCCCGGGTCAAAATCCTGGAAATCCTGCAACAGCCGGATTGCCAGCACACCAGCGCCGAAGATCTCTATAAACGACTGATCGACCTGGGTGAAGAGATTGGTCTCGCTACCGTCTATCGCGTTCTCAACCAGTTTGATGATGCCGGTATCGTTACCCGTCACCACTTCGAAGGTGGCAAGTCGGTATTCGAGCTGGCGACTCAGGAGCACCACGACCACCTGGTTTGCCTCGACTGCGGCAAGGTGATCGAGTTCTCCGACGAGGTGATCGAACAGCGCCAGCGCGAGATCGCCAAGAAATTCAATATCCGTCTCACCAACCACAGCCTCTACCTCTACGGTCACTGTGCTACCGGTGAGTGCAAGCACGACGAATAAGTCGGCCGCTACTTGCAGATAACGGACAATAAAAAAGCCAGCTGATGCTGGCTTTTTTATTGTCCGGCGCAAGCCGTCTGGCATCACACAGGGCAGGGTCTCCCCTGCCCCATCGGCTTAGCCTTCTACCTTGCCCCAGGAGTCGCGCAGGGCAACGGTGCGGTTGAACACCAGATGCTCCGGGCTGGAGAGCTTGTTGTCGGCGCAGAAGTAGCCTTCACGCTCGAACTGGTAAGCCTGCTCCGGCTGGGCGCTCTTCAGGGAAGCCTCGACACGGGCACCCTCGATGATCACCAGTGAATCCGGGTTCAGCGCGGCTTCAAAGTCATCCTCGGCGCCCGGGTTCGGTACCTTGAACAGACGGTCGTAGAGACGCACTTCAGCCGGCAGGGAGTGAGTGGCGCTGACCCAGTGGATCACCCCTTTCACCTTGCGGCCATCGGCCGGATCCTTGCCCAGGGTCTCGGGATCGTAAGAGCAGTAGATGCAGGTGACCTTGCCATCGGCATCTTTCTCGATGCGCTCGGCCTTGATCACATAGGCATTGCGCAGACGCACTTCCTTGCCCAGCACCAGACGCTTGAACTGCTTGTTCGCCTCTTCTTTGAAGTCCGCTTCGTCGATGAAGATCTCGCGGGTGAAGTTCAACTCGCGGGTCCCCATCTCGGCATTGCTCGGGTGGGCCGGGGCAGTCAGCACCTCGTCGGCAGCCAGGTTCTCGATGACCACTTTCACCGGATGCAGCACGGCCATGGCGCGCGGAGCATGTTCGTTGAGGTCTTCGCGGATGCAGGCTTCCAGCATGCTCATCTCGACGATGTTGTCCTGCTTGGTCACGCCGATGCGCTTGCAGAACTCGCGGATGGAGGCCGGAGTGTAGCCGCGACGACGCAGACCGGAGACGGTCAGCATGCGCGGGTCATCCCAACCATCGACGTGCTTCTCGGTCACCAGCAGGTTCAGCTTGCGCTTGGACATGACGGTGTACTCGAGGTTCAGACGAGAGAACTCGTACTGACGGGGGTGGCAATCGATGGTGATGTTGTCCAGCACCCAGTCGTACAGACGACGGTTGTCCTGGAACTCCAGGGTACAGATGGAGTGGGTGATCCCTTCCAGCGCGTCCGAGATGCAGTGGGTGAAGTCATACATCGGGTAGATGCACCACTTGTCACCGGTCTGGTGGTGGTGGGCAAATTTGATGCGGTAGATCACCGGATCGCGCATCACCATGAAGGGGGATGCCATGTCGATCTTGGCGCGCAGACAAGCGGTGCCTTCGGCAAACTCGCCGTTCTTCATCTTGGCAAACAGCGCCAGGTTCTCTTCCACGCTGCGATCGCGGAACGGGCTGTTCTTGCCAGCTTCAGTCAGGGTGCCACGGTACTCGCGCATCTGCTCGGGCGTCAGCTCGTCCACATAGGCCAGACCCTTTTCAATCAGCTCGATGGCGTAGCCGTGCAGCTTGTCGAAATAGTCGGAGGAGTAGCAGATCTCGCCGCTCCACTGGAAGCCGAGCCACTGTACGTCCTGCTTGATGGACTCTACGTACTCGATATCTTCCTTCACCGGGTTGGTGTCATCGAAACGCAGGTTGCACTGGCCCTGATAGTCACGAGCGATGCCGAAGTTCAGGCAGATGGACTTGGCGTGGCCGATATGGAGATAACCGTTCGGCTCGGGCGGAAAACGGGTATGCACGCTGCTGTGCTTACCGCTGGCCAGATCTTCATCAATGATCTGACGAATAAAGTTAGTTGGGCTGTTCGCCTGACTCATGGCTCACCTCAAAAAAGCGTCACTGGCGGAAGTTGTGCCGGCTGGCACCCTCATCCCCCCGCCGTCAAGCCGGGTATGATCCCTCATTACGGGCGCTGCCTCAACCTGAATTTGGCACTTCCGGGCCATTTCCCGGCCATTGCGCCACTAAAAACGGGCGGGGTTGGCACATTGCGCAGCAAATGCATAAAAAAGCCCCGCACAAGGCGGGGCTAAAAGTGATGAAAAACAAAACAGACAATTACACACAACAAAGGCTCACACGCACAGTCAACCTTTCCCAAACCCGATGCGCCATCGCCCTTGGGAAAGGCGGGTCTTGCGACCCACCTTGCATTAACGGTTGACTGCTATCAGTTCAGTTCGGTGACGCGGCTGGTGCGCTTGCCATCGAAGCTGGTGGTACGCAGGTAGACCTTGCCATTCACGCTCGGCTTGGCCGCGGCGTCATAGGCACTCCAGTTGGTGCCGTCCAGGCTGTACTGGATGGGCAGACCCGGCAGATCCACGTTTGCTTCCAGCACACCGTTCACCACTTTGGCACCCGGTACGGAGAGGCGGTATTCAACACCGGCCTGATCCAGTTTCGGCAGCACGCGCTGACCCAGTACGTTGGCAAACTGGTTCCACTCTTTGTTGAGGGTGGCCTTGTTGACATGCTTGGTCTCGCCGGAGAACTCGCGGTTCTTCACGTAATCCAGCTCGAAGCCACCTTTGTGCCAGGCACGCTCGGCCACGGAGAAGATACGCGGGTAGACCATGTACTCGTACTGAGCATCGGTCCGCACGGTTTCACTCCACTGCTGACCGGAGATCCCCTTGAACTTGACCGGATCCTGGTCACCCTTGGCCACGAAGGCGTTGCCGTCGCGGTCAACCGAGGTTTCGGCGTTCTGCGGCAGGTTTTCCGGGGCGAAAGCGAACACCTTGCGCGTGTCGTTGAAACGGGTTGCCCAGTAGTAGCCACGCTCAGCCGGATGTACTTCGTTCGGGAAGTCGAAGTAGAGGTAATCCGGGTTGGACAGCACCACTTCGTAACCCTTGTGCGCCCACTTCATCGCTTCGTTGAAGCCACCCCAATAGAGGGTTTCCCAGAAGTTGACACGGGTGTTGTCGGTGGCGAAGTCTTTGGCACCGTTGGCGTACTTCAGGCCATCTTCCCACGCCTGCAGGGTAGAGAAGCCACGGTCTTTGACCATCTGGCCCACTTCCTTGGCGAAGTAAACCGGCAGCTCGCCCACTTCCTTGATCTTGCCATCGTCGATCATCTTCTGGCACATCGGGGACTTGCCAAACGGCTTGTCCTGCTTGCTGGAGTCGACGTTGCCTTTCCAGGCGACCAGCTCTTCTTTCTTGGTGACGGCCGGATCCTGATAGCCACCGCCCTGCATGATGTTCTTCGCTTCATCACCACCGTAGTGCCATGCGGTCAGCGGCTGACCGGCGGCCTGGTGCATCTGGGCAACTTCATCCATCACCTTGGCCACGAAGGTGGCAGCACCCGGCTGGCAAGGGTTGATGAAGGACATCTTGTCGTAGAACTGGACCGAGGTGACGTTGGAGGTATCCGCCGGGTCAGTCAGACGGAACTGGTTGGCTTCCGCTTCTTTGCCTTCCGCCATCAGACGCTTGTAGCGCGCTTCCATGGAGACCACGGCAGCACGGGCGTGGGCCGGCATGTTGATCTCTGGCACCACGGTCACACCGCGCGCCTTGGCATAACGCACCAGATCCACGTAGTCAGACTTGCTGTAGAAACCGGAACCCTGGTTGTCGCTGGTCGGGCCGGAACCCAGTTGCGGCATCAGGCACTTGGTTTCGGACTCGTCGTGGCAACGCTGGCTACCGACCTGGGTCAATTCTGGCAGACCCGGGATCTCCAGACGCCAGCCTTCATCGTTGGTCAGGCCAAGGTGCAGCACGTTGAGCTTCATGGCAGACATCTGGTCAACCAGCGTCTTCATGGTATCCAGGCTGCGGAAATGACGGGCCACGTCGGTCTGCATGCCACGGTATTCAAAGCGCGGCGCATCCTCGACGGTCATCGGGCTCACCAGCTTGTCATCAACACCCAGCAGGGAGATCAGGGATTGTGCACCCCAGAATGCCCCGTCGATGTCGCGACCCTGGATCACGGTGCCCTTCTGACCGATGGTCATGTCATAGCCTTCAGCCTGCTTGAGCTTGCTGCCGAGCTTGATGGTCACTGGGTAGCCGGTGTCGGAGAGGGTAACACCCAGCTTGGTCAGTTGAGCCTTCAGGGCCTCGGCGCGATCGCTCGGCAAGTCCAGGGCATTGAGTTTGATGGTGGAGAAGTCAACCTGCGGGCCGGCCTTGACCACTTGCTTGAGTGGGGTCGGCAGGATCTGGTTGTCAATCTTGCCAGCAGGCAGCAGCGCGCTGGTCTGGTTGGCCGCGAAACGGGTTTCGCTGTTCATCAGGATGTTCTTGTCATCCTTGGTGCGCTTCCAGCCATCAGCCGGCATCGGCTTCTCGTAGGTGCTGGCATCATTGATGTTGCTCATGCTGGCCAGCACTTTCGGCTCGGCACCTTCGCTGGCGACATACCAGTTCGGCATGATATCAGATTCGAACAGCACCCAGTATTCCACCACCAGCGGCACTTCGACCGTGGCATCCTTGGCAAAGCCCTGGAACTTCTCGGTTGGCGTCAAACGATAAAGATCGCCGGTCAGGTGGGTGATGGTGAACTGGTCGTTATCCACACGCTGGATACGACGGATGGAGGAGACGTAGATGCTCCAGTCTTTGGAGGTCACGTCAGCACCGGTGTTGGTCAGGTGCAGCTTGGCAACGCCACAGCTCGCCCACTCGGAACCGAGCGCCTGGCAATCGAGGCCGGCACCGGCACCGTCGTTGGTGACCACTTCATACTTGACCACCAGGTTACTGGCGAGGGAGTCGACCACGGCCTGCTTGGCGGCATCGGCTGCCAGCGCGGGGCCGGCAAAAACGGTAGACATGGCAATGGCTAACAGAGAATGTTTCAAGTTCATAACTGCTGCTCTCATTTGAAGTAAAGGTTGGATTTTCTTGGCTTTTTTATATTGGGCCCCGGAGCGGGGCCCTTAGTTATGTCAACAATGGACTTAGACTTGAGGTGAGCGAGTGCTCGATTAACGCAGGGCTTTCATCTCACCGGCGATGATTTCGGCCAAGGGGCCCAGAATCACCTGCAGGTTCTGCTCACCGAGTTTGACCACACCGGCCGCACCCAGGGCTTTCAGCTTGCGCTCATCGACGACGCTGCGGTCTTTCAGAGTCAGACGCAGACGGGTGATGCAGGCATCGATGGAGACCAGGTTTTCTTGACCACCCAGCACTTCCAGGTATTGCTTGGCCAGCTCGGTACGGTTGGTAGATTGGGCGACAGCCGGAGCTGTGTCCTCATCTTCCTCACGACCCGGGGTTTTCAGGTTCAGCTTGGCAATCACTGCGCGGAACACCACGTAGTAGAGGCCGAAGAACACCAGACCCTGAGCAATCAGCATGTACCAGTTGGTCGCCAGCGGGTTACGGCTGGAGAGCACCATATCCACCAGGCCGGCACTGAAGCCGAAACCAGCCATCCAGTGCATGGAGGCAGCGATGAACACGGAGATACCGGTCAGTACGGCGTGGATGACATACAGTACCGGCGCCACGAACATGAAGGAGAACTCGAGCGGCTCGGTTACACCAGTGAAGAAGGAGGCAAAGGCAGCTGCGATCATGATGGAAGCAACTTTCTCTTTGTTCTCTTTCTTGGCGGAGTGGTAGATGGCCAGAGCGGCACCCGGCAGACCGAACATCATGATGGGGAAGAAGCCAGCCTGGTACATACCGACCACGCCTTTCACCTGATCCAGGCTCTTGCCAGCGGCCAGCGCGGCATCGATGGTAGCCTGACCACCCAGGAAGTTCGGGATGTCGTTGATACCGGCCACGTTGAACCAGAACACGGAGTTCAGGGCGTGGTGCAGACCAATCGGGATCAGCAGACGGTTGAAGAAGGCGTAGATACCGGCGCCAGTGGAACCCAGGCTCACGATGGATTCACCGAAGGAGACCAGACCACCGTAGATTGCCGGCCATACTGCCATCAGGATGAAGGAGACAACGATCATCACAACGGAGGTTACGATCGGTACCAAACGACGACCTGAGAAGAAGGAGAGTGCCTTGTGCAGCTCGACGCTGCTGAAGCGGTTGTACAGCTCAGCGGCGATAACACCACACAGGATACCGACGAACTGGTTGCTGATCTTGGCAAACGCGGCAGGAACCTGATCCACCGGGATGCTCTTGATCTGGGCCACAGCACCCGGGCTCAGCAGGGTGGTAACAACCAGGAAGCCGACCAGACCTGCCAGGGCAGCAGAACCGTCTTTATCCTTGGACATACCGTAAGCGACACCGACTGCGAACAGTACGGACATGTTATCGATAATGGCTGCACCCGCCTTAATCAGGAAGGCAGCCAGCGCGCTGTCACCACCCCAACCATTCGGGTCAATCCAGTAGCCAACCCCCATCAGGATCGCTGCGGCAGGCAATACCGCTACCGGCACCATCAGGGCACGGCCGATCTTTTGCAAATAACCGAGAATGTTCACGGTTCCTCTCCTTAGTTAATGTTTTTCTAGAAATTAAGTGCTTATCACGTTTGACGCATAAGCCATCAAGGCTTGATTGGCAGTCTAGGGCTTTTATTTCGCTGCGCAAATTAATAAACCGATAATCGTGATCTTTATCACCCAAACAAGATAAAGGTGGTGGATAGATGTGGCTTAGTTCGCAATCTTTATTTACGCTATAAAACAACTTGAATCCGTCTTAGCCAATTGCCACCGCCAACCCGGTCGCAACCCGAAACAGAGGTATCCATCATGCGCCTGATCCCGTTGAAATCTGCCAGCCAAGTAGGCCTCTGGTCTGCCCGTTACATCGTTGACCGCATCAACGCGTTCAAGCCGACGGCGGATCGCCCCTTCGTACTGGGTCTGCCGACCGGTGGTACTCCACTCAACACCTACAAGCGCCTGATCGAGTTGCACAAAGCCGGTGAAGTGAGCTTCCAGAACGTGGTCACCTTCAACATGGACGAGTACGTCGGCCTGCCGGAAGATCACCCGGAGAGCTACCACAGCTTCATGCACAACAACTTCTTCTGTCACATCGACATTCGCCCCGAGAACATCAACATCCTCAACGGCAATGCCGACGATCTGGTGGCCGAGTGCAAGCGCTACGAAGAGAAGATCAAGTCCTACGGCAAGATCCACCTGTTCATGGGTGGCGTGGGTAACGATGGTCACATCGCATTCAACGAGCCGGCCTCTTCCCTCTCCTCCCGCACCCGGGTCAAGACCCTGACCGAAGATACCCGCATCGCCAACTCCCGCTTCTTTGGCGGCGACATGGAGCAGGTGCCCAAGCTGGCCCTGACCGTGGGTGTCGGCACCCTGATGGATGCCGAAGAGATCATGATCCTGGTGACCGGTCACAGCAAGGCACTGGCCCTGCAGGCAGCAGTGGAAGGCAGCGTCAACCACATGTGGACCATCTCCACCCTGCAACTGCATCCGAAGGGAATGATGGTGTGCGACGAGCCCTCCACCATGGAGCTCAAGGTCAAGACCGTCCGCTACTTCCAGCAGCTGGAAGCCGCCAACATCGGCCGTCTGTAAGGAGTCGTCATGTACGCATTGACCAACTGCACCCTCTACACCGGCAGCTGCGTGCTGACCGGCTACGGGGTGCTTGTCGAGGGCGACAAGATTGTCGCCATCTCTCACCTGGCCGAGCTGCCAGCGGGCATCGAGCAGATTGACCTCAAGGGCGCCAACCTGACCGCCGGTTTTATCGACGTGCAGCTCAACGGCTGTGGCGGGGTGATGTTCAACACCGACATCACCACCGAGACCCTGGCAACCATGCAGGCCGCCAACCTCAAATCCGGTACCACCAGCTTCCTGCCGACCCTGATCACCAGTCCGGATGCCGACATGAAGCAAGCCGTTGCGGTCACCCGCGACTACATGGCGGCCAACCCCAACGAGGTGCTGGGCGTCCATCTGGAAGGGCCCTACACCAACCTCAAGCGCAAAGGGATCCACCCTGCCGCGCAAATTCGCCAGCCAGCAGACGAGATGATCGATTTCTTCTGCGCCAACGCGGATGCCATCACCAAGATCACCCTGGCTCCGGAGCGCAACGAGCCGGCCCATATCCGCCGTCTGGTGGACGCGGGCATTCTGGTCTCGGCCGGTCACACTGCCGCCAGTTACGATCAGGCGATGGCCGGGTTCGATAACGGGATCCGCTTTGCGACCCACCTCTACAACGCCATGACCCCGACCCTCAACGGTCGCGAGCCGGGCGTGGTGGGTGCCATCTATGATCGCAAGGATGTCTATGCGGGCATCATCGTCGATGGTCACCACGTGCACTGGGCCAACGTGCGACTGGCACACAAGGTGCTGGGGGAACGACTGGTGCTGGTCACCGACGCAACCGCGGCAGCCGGCGCGCCGGAAGGCTTTGAGAAATTTGATTTTTGTGGCACCACCGTCTTTTTACGCGATGGTCAGTGTGTCGACGAGAATGGTACACTCGGCGGTTCCTCCCTCACCATGATTGAGGGGGTGGAAAATCTGGTCAAGCAGGTCGGATTACCGCTCGATGAAGCACTGAGAATGGCCAGCCTCTACCCCGCTCGCGCCATTGGATGGGACTCACGTCTCGGTAGTATCCAGGTCGGTAAAGTAGCCAACCTCACTGTCTTCGATCAGGACTTCACGGTCCGTGGGACCGTGGTTAACGGACACTACACACAACAGTGACATCATGACTGGCGGACAAATAGCAAACGTAGATCTTATCAAGCAGGTGAACAGTGCCGCCGTATATCGGCTCATTGACCTGCAAGGCCCCATCTCCCGGGTCAAGATTGCCGAGTTGAGTCAGCTGGCCCCGGCCAGCGTGACCAAGATAACCCGGCAACTGATCGAGCATGGCCTGATCAAGGAGACCTCACCGCAAGCCTCTACCGGCGGGCGGCGAGCCATCTCGTTGACCACCATCAAACAACGCTTTCAGTTTGTCTCTGCCAAGCTGGGCCGTGGCTACCTGCAACTGAGTCTCTATGACCTCGATGGCAAGGAGCTCGACCAGCACGTCACTCAGGTGACCGAGATCGACCAGCAACCCGTGGTCGACATGCTGCTACGGGAGATTGGCGCCTTTATCGATGCCAACCGCGAACGCAGCCGCAACCTGATCAGCATCGCGCTGACCATGCCGGGTCTGGTCAACCCGGAATCCGGTATGGTCATCTACACCCCCAAGTACCAGATCCGCAATCTGGGGCTGGCGAAGCTGTTGGAGAACCACTTCAACCTCCCCTGCTACGTGGGTAACGACACCCGCTCGCTGGCACTGGCCGAACACTTCTTCGGCGAGTCCCGCGACTGCATGGACTCCATTCTGGTGAGTGTCCACCAGGGCACCGGCTCCGGGATCATCACCAAGGGTCAGGTGTTCCTCGGTCAGAACCGCAACGTCGGCGAGATCGGCCATATTCAGGTCGAGCCGCTCGGCAAGCGCTGCCACTGTGGCAACTTCGGCTGCCTCGAGACCATCGCCTCCAACGAAGCGATCATCGACAAGGTGAAGGAGCTCATCAGTCGCGGCCACCAGAGCGCGCTGCAGGAGAAGCACATCACCATTCAGGAGGTGTGCAAGGCGGCGCTGGCGGGCGATGAACTGGCCCGCAGCGTGATCGAAAACGTGGGTGAGCATCTGGGACGAGCCGTGGCCATCACGGTCAACCTGTTCAACCCGCAGAAGGTGCTGATCGCCGGCGAAATCACCGCCGCCGAAGAGATCCTCTTCCCGGCCATCCGTCGCTGCGTCGAGCATCAATCCTTGCCGAGCTTCCACCGTGGCCTGCCCATCGTGAAGGCCCGCTTCCAGAACCAGCCGACCTATGGCGGCTTTGCACTGGTCAAGCGCGCCCTGCTGGAAGGGGATCTGCTGCAGATCATCATGGAGCAGAAGTAAGGCACTGCCTTGCGAGACAACAAAACGGCAGCCACTGGCTGCCGTTTTTTATTATGTGCTCGTTGGAGATTTAGCCTGCCCGACACGGCTTGAACAGATCCAGCTTGTTGTCGTAAACACGGGTCTGCACATCCATGATCCCCAGCATGGAGTGAAACAGGTTGTCGTGGGAGAAGCGCTGGCTGCCCGCCTCCGCCGCCAGACAGCCCATATCCAGCTGGCGATCGGCCTGTAACTGGGGCGAGAACCAGGTCAGCAGCGGCACCCGGGTCTGATCATCCGGCGCAAACTTGTAGGGAGTGCCGTGCAGATAGAGCCCCATGGCACCGAGGGATTCGCCGTGATCGGAGAGATAGACCAGTCCCACATCGTACTGACTCTCCAACGACTTGAGCTTGTCGATCAGCCGCCCCACCACCTTGTCGGTGTAACGGATGGTGTTGTCATAGGTGTTGACCAGCTCTTCGTTACTACAGTTTTCAATGTCGCTGCGCGGGCAGTCTGGCATAAAGGCGCGTTCGCTGGCGGGATAACGGCGAAAATAGGTCGGGCCATGGCTGCCCATCAGGTGAAAGGCCACCAGCTTGTTGCCCTGCTGGCCCGTCATCCCGGCAATCTGCTGATCCAGTCCCTCCAGCAGCACCTCGTCATAGCAGGACTCTCCCTGACAGAGCGCCGGATAGGATTTGGGGAGGATCTCGATGGTGGGCACATTGCGGCACACCCCTTTGCAGCCGCCATCGTTCTCTTTCCACAGCACAGATACCCCGGCATGCTGCAGCACATCGAGCAGGCCGTCACGGGAGCTGGCAAGCTGGTCATCGTAGCCGCGCCGCGTGAGGTTGGAGAACATGCAGGGCACCGACACCGCAGTGGCCGTGCCACAGGAGCGCACATCTTTGAACGACACCACCCCCTGCTCTTTGGCCGTAAAGCTGTTGGTCGCCTTGCCATACCCGTTCAGGGAGTAGTTCTGGCTGCGCGCCGTCTCCCCCACCACCAGAAACATCAAGGTCGGCTTTTTCCCCCGGGCCACCACCCTGGCATCGGTCCCCAGGTGCTGATAGGGGATCGGGGTGGCAAACAGCACATCCCGTCCATATTTGTAGAGGCCGTGCACATAGTTGGCGGGCACAATTTCCTTGGCCAGCGACTTGTTGTTGCGACCGACCGAGGCGTAATCCTGATAGTAAAGTGCCGCGACGCCCCCGATAAACAGCAGGGAGATAGCCAGCGCACCGACCCGCAACGCCAGCCCCTGATACCAGCGAGCCGGATAGCGGATCCGCAGTGACCAGAGCACCAGAACAGGCAGCAGCCCGGTCAGCAGAAACCAGAGTGCCACCGAGCCATTCAAATAGGCTCCCGCCTCGCCGCGGTTGGTTTCGATTATGTTCTGCATCATACCGGCATCGAAGATGACGCCGTATTTGAGCATGGCGTAGCTGACGATGGAGCCGCTCAGAAGCAACAGGGTAAAAAAGGGCTTGAGCAAAAAACGGAACGTGAAGGGAATAAATACGGCATTGAGCGCCGCGATCAGCACCAGCGGGATCGAGATGGCAAACCCGACTTTGACATGAGACAAGCCACTGAGCGCCGTATAGAAATGCAAAAAGATCGGCCAGTTCAGCACCAGTGCAAAAAAGAGCACCAGCAACAGATTGGTCTGCAGTACACCGAGGGTCACACGCATAAACAACTCCTACATATCGGCCCGCTGCGCAGGGGCCGGTCAAGCCAACAAAAACAACGGGGCCAGCGTAGGAAGTAAAACTTAAGAGCGAATTAAGAGGAAAAGCAGGGGGCTCGTGCGCCCCATCACAGCGCGAGGTGCGCGCTGCCCCCAAAATGGATTTTTAGTTGTCTATCCATCGGATTTTGCTAGCTTGTTGAGTAGGCATTCCAGAAATGCAGGTTAACCGATGGCACTGATCCAGGCTTCCATAGAGCAGTTGAGAGTAGGCCACTATATCCATCTCCCCACCGGATGGACTAACCACCCTTTTATGTTCAATACCTTCAAGATCAAGGATCAGCAGCAGCTCGATATTATCCGTCACCTTGATCTCACCCTGCTGATGGTCGACCCCGACAAGAGCGATCTGCCCATCGAGCCGCTGCTGCGCGGTGATATTCCCGATGCAGGGCCCGATCTTGACGAGCTGGAAGAGCTGATTGCCTCGGGCCCGCCCCCTTTTGATGAGAAAGCCTTTCGCCGCTCCATGCGCGCCGCCGACAAAGCCTTTGGCCAGTCCATGAGCGAGCTACGCGATGCGCTCGGGGCGCTCAATCTCAAACCTGATGAAGGGCTGGCCAACACCGCCCAGATCGTTCGCAATGCCGCCTTCACTCTCAGTCAGCACGAGGGCCCCCTCGGACTGCACCTTATTCGCAGCCCCCACACCGATATCCTGCTGCAGCACAGTCTCAACGTGGCCTTTATCGCCATGCTGATGGCGCGCGAGCTGGGGATGAACCCCATCGAGCTGGAGGAGGCCGGGCTTGCGGGACTTATCCACGACATCGGCGAGCTGAAAATCCCGAGTCAGATCACCCAGAAACGCGGCGATCTCAGCAAGGCCGAGCAGAACTTCCTCAATATGCATCCCCAGTACGGGCTGGAGATGCTGACCCAGCTCAACGCCTTTGAGCCGAAAATTCGTCAGGTCGCCCACCTTCACCACGAGCGACTCGATGGCAGCGGCTATCCGCTCGGGATCAAGGGTGGGGAGATCCCGCCACTGGCCCGGCTGATCGGACTGGTCGACTTCTACGACGAGCTGCTCCATCCCCGCAACAGCGGCAACCCGGCGGCGCCGAGTCAGGCCATCAGCCAGCTCTACAAGTTATCCCAGAAGAAGTTCGACCAGAATCTGGTCAAGTTGCTGGTCAAGGTGCTGGGGGTCTATCCGCCAGGATCACTGGTGAAACTCTCGGACGAGAGCATCGCGCTGGTGCTCTCCACCGAGCCCACCATGCCCCTCAAACCGAAGATCCTGCCCTATATCAAGGCGCAGCGGCCCGAAGCGGTCGCCATGATCGATCTGCGGGAAGACGAGCGCACCATCACCGCCTTTATCAAACAGGAAGAGCTGGATGAAGGACAACGACAGTTCTTCAACCTGACTCGCCGCTTCTGCTACTACTTTGCCTTCTGAGTTATCCCCAGAAGCTGGGGATAACTCATTGGACAAACCGGAATAATTGCTCGAACCCCCATCAGAAGGTTGCCATCTGACCATGTATAAAAAACGCCCAGCCAAGGGGCCGGGTGGAGCATGCCACCTCCGTGTGGCGTATCCAGCGGATACATTCATGCTCCATCCATCAATACCAACCTGCTGTCGCTTACACAAATATCAATTTAACGTGCTGATTTAATATGGTTTTATTCACTTGTTCTGGCAAACTGACCGCCGATTGCGGCCACGTGGGCCAACAGAACAAGATCCTGATCACACTTATTCACGGGCTGGCTATTTTTTCGGCTGGCTTATGGGGGGCGTTTTTTATGCAGTTGGTCCTCTCCTTGCTGCAACAGATGAGCGTCAGCCTAGTGATCGCCTATCTCTTCTCGAAGAGCCCGCTGCTGCGCCCGCTTGCCAACTATTCGGTGAGGCTACCTCACAAGATACTGATATACATCATCTTTTCCAGCTTTTGTATCCTCGGCACCTATGTGGGCCTCGATATCGACGATGCCATCGCCAACACCCGGGCGGTCGGCGCCGTGCTGGGCGGGCTGCTGGGGGGCCCGCTGGTGGGCTTTCTGGTGGGGCTGACCGGCGGTCTGCACCGCTATACGCTGGGGGGATTCACCGATCTCGCCTGCGCCATCTCCACCACCTGCGAGGGGTTGCTCGGGGGCATTGTGCACTGGCGGCTGATGCGCTCGGGACGAACGGACGCCCTGTTTGAACCGCGCATCGCCTTCTTCACCACCCTCTACGCCGAGATCCTGCAGATGGTGATCATCCTGCTGGTGGCGACCCCGTTCGACAAATCCCTGCTGCTGGTGCGCACCATCGCCACCCCGATGATCCTGGCCAACTCCTGCGGCGCGGCGCTCTTTATCAGCATGATCCGCGACCAGCAGCGGATGTATGAGAAGTTCTCCCGGGTCTTCTCCGCCAAGGCGCTCAATATCGCCAACCGCACCGTGGGGATCATGAGTCAGGGCTTTACGCCAGAGGCGAGCAGCAAGATTGCCCGCATCATTCAGGAGGAGACTGGCGTAGGGGCTGTCGCCATCACGGACACCGAGAAGATCCTCGCCTTTATCGGCACCGGGGAAGATCACCATCTGCCGGGCACCCCCATTGCATCGGCCATCACCATGAAGGCCATCGCCCACAACAAGGTGCTGTTTGCCGATGGCAACAGCCAGCCCTATCGCTGCAGCCTCTCTCCCGCTTGCCAGTTGGGCTCGGTGCTGGTGATCCCGCTGCAGGGAGACAAGGGGGTGATCGGCACCATCAAGCTCTACGAGCCGAAGAAGCGGCTGTTTCTCAAGATCAACCACACCCTGGGGGAAGGGATTGCCAACCTGCTGTCACAGCAGTTGCTGGCCGGTCGGCTGGAGCAGCATCAGCGGCTGCTGGTGCAGTCCGAGTTGAAACTTATCCAGGCCCAGATCAACCCCCATTTTCTGTTCAACACCCTCAACACCATCAGTGCCATCACCCGGCGCGATCCGGACAAGGCGCGGGATCTGCTGCTGCATCTGTCGCTCTTTTTTCGCAAGAACCTCAAGCGCCAAAGCGGCCTTGCCACCCTGCAGGAGGAGCAGGAGCACTGCCAATCCTATCTGGAGATCGAGCTGGCTCGCTTTGGCGATCGGCTGACGGTGATAAACGAGATCCCGAGCCATCTTGCCAACCTGCAGCTACCCAGCTTCACCCTGCAACCGCTGATCGAGAATGCCATCAAGCACGGCATCTCGACCCTGCTGGAGCAGGGGCGCATTCGCCTCTGGACCGAGGAACAGCCAGCCAGCGTCACCATCCATGTAGAAGACAACGCCGGTGCCTGGCAAGCGCGCCCTGCTGGCGACGGTCTTGGCATGACCATCGTCGACAGGCGATTGAAGAGTGCCTTTGGCGAACGCTACGGCGTGACCATTGCGTGCGAGCCGGAGCAGTGGACCCGGGTCTCGTTCACCATCCCCAAGGAGCAACCATGATCCGCACCCTGATTGTCGATGACGAACTCTACGCCCGTGAGGAGCTGAAACAGCACCTTGCCTGCGATCCCGCCATCGAGATAGTGGGGGAAGCGGCCAACGCCATCGAGGCGCTCCCGCTTATTCAACGGCTCAAGCCCGACGTGGTGTTCCTCGATATCCAGATGCCCAAGCTGAGCGGTATGGAACTGGTGGCCATGCTCGACCCCCTGCCCCGCATCGTCTTTGTCACCGCCTTTGACGAGTACGCCATCCAGGCCTTCGAAGAGAACGCCTTCGACTACCTCCTCAAACCGGTGGAGCCCGCGCGCCTCGCCAAGACCATCGCCCGCCTCAAGCAGGATATCTCCCCGCAGCCGGTCGAGCGGCTCGCCCCCACCATCGAACACATTCCGGGCTATCTGCACAATCGGGTCAGGTTGCTGCCCATCGCACAGGTGGAGTATGCCTTCTCCGATCTCGGTGGCGTCCATGTGGCCTGTCAGGGTGAGCTGTTCCACACCCAGCTCACCCTCAAATCCCTCGAGGAGAAGAGCCCGCTGCTGCGCTGCCACCGCCAGTATCTGGTCTCCCCCAACGCCATCTTCGAGATCCGGCTGCTGGATAACCAGCTGGCGGAGATCGTTACCCCAAGCGGCGCCCGGGTGCCGGTCAGCCGCCGCTATCTCAAGGAGCTGAAAGATCAACTGGGGCTGGACTGAGCCAAGAGTGTGCGCCTGATCACAGCTGCCGACCGCTCGGCGCGCCAAAACGCCGCTCGGGTGGTTTCACCTGCCAGACAGGAGCAACCGTTTTAGACTCGCTCTGCACACTAAAAAATAACAATGCAGGAGCGTAACAATGATCTGGTTCTTCCTCTGTGTCGGCTTGCTTGTGGCCGGCTACTTCATATATGGCAAGTTCATCGAACGGATATTTGGCCCAAAGCCCGAGCTAAAAACCCCCGCCATCACCATGGCTGACGGGGTGGACTATGTCCCCATGTCGGACAAGAAAGTCTATCTGGTGCAACTGCTCAACATCGCCGGCGTCGGCCCCATCTTCGGCCCGATCCTCGGAGCCCTCTACGGTCCGGTCGCCATGCTCTGGATCGTCTTTGGCTGCATCTTCGCCGGTGCGGTACATGACTACTTCTCCGGCATGCTGTCGGTGCGCGCCAAGGGCGCCTCGGTGCCGACCGTGGTCGGTGAGCATCTGGGCACCGCCGCCAAGCACTTCATGAACCTGTTTGCCGTGGTGCTGCTGATGCTGGTGGGCGTGGTGTTCGTGCTGAGCCCGGCAGGGCTGCTCGCCAACCTCACCTCCACCGATCTGGTCTACTGGATCGTGGCGATCTTTGCCTACTACATCCTCGCGACCATAGTCCCCATCGACAAGATCATTGGCCGCTTCTATCCCATCTTCGGCGCCCTGCTGGTGTTCATGTCGGTCGGCCTCATCATCGGTCTGATTGCCTCCGGCAAAGGCTTCTACAACACCGGGATGGACTTCTCCAACCTGCACCCGACCGAACTGCCGCTCTGGCCGCTGCTGTTCATCACCATCGCCTGTGGCGCGGTATCGGGCTTCCACGCCACCCAGTCACCACTGATGGCGCGCTGCATGCAAAACGAGAAATCCGGCCGCTTCATTTTCTACGGTGCAATGATCGGTGAAGGGATCATCGCCCTCATCTGGTGCACCCTGGGTCTCTCCTTCTACGACAGCACCGAAGCACTCAACGCCACCATGGCCAACGGCGGCCCGGCCGCCGTGGTACACGAAGTTTCCACCAGCCTGCTCGGCACCGTGGGCGGTATTCTGGCCATCCTCGGCGTGGTGATCCTGCCCATCACCTCTGGTGACACCGCGTTTCGCAGTGCGCGCCTGATCGTGGCGGACTTCCTGAAGATGACCCAGAAGCCGCTGGCCAAGCGTCTGCTGATCGCCATTCCCATGTTCATCCTTGGTTTCATCATCTCCAAGGCCGAGTTCGGGGTGATCTGGCGCTACTTCGGCTGGGCCAACCAGACCACCGCCGTCATCATGCTGTGGGCCGCAGCCGCCTTCCTCATCAAAGAAGGCAAGCTGCACTGGGTCTGCACCATCCCTGCCATGTTCATGACCGCCGTGGTGTTCACCTATCTGGCCAACGCCCCCATCGGGTTCGGGCTGGAGATGGGGATCTCCACCATCATCGGTCTGGCAGCCACTGCAGTGATTACCGTTGCCTTCCTGGTGAAATTCCGCCAGCCGCTGGTCAGCCGTGCCAGTGAAGGGTAATACGGCAAAAAATGCTGCAAAAAACAGCATAAAAAGGCGCCTTATGGCGCCTTTTTAAATGACAAATAAAGTAATAACAAAACTCTGTGATGGCTTCAGCTTCAATACAGCGAAAGCGCTTAAGATTCCGTGCGAAATAACGATAAATATGTGATTCTTAATTGCTTTAGTGCTTGTTGGAACCCATGATTAAGCTGCGCGTCATGCCAGTGGAGGTTATAAATGGCCCTTGATTATTTTGCTCTTGGCCTGCTCGTCTTTGTCGGGCTGGTCATTTTTTATGGGATCATCGTGATCCACGATATTCCCTACGATATTGCCAAACACCGGAATCACCCTCATCAGGATGCCATTCATGTCGCGGGTTGGGTCAGCCTGTTTACCCTGCATGTGCTGTGGCCCTTCCTCTGGATCTGGGCAACCCTCTATCGGCCGGATCGCGGCTGGGGCTTTAGCCAGCGGCTGGAAAAAGATGAAGACGATCTGGCCGCCCTCAAGCAGGAGCTGGCCGATCTGAAGAGCCGTATCAACACTATCGAACAGAGTGAGCAACAGGGATAAACCATGGACCTGCTACTGATCCTGACCTATACGGCACTGTGTGTGGCCGTATTCAAAATCTTCCGTATCCCGCTCAACAAGTGGACGGTTCCCACTGCCGCACTGGGTGGCATCATCATCATCGGCGCCCTGATCATACTGATGAACTACAACCATCCCTACTCGGAGATGGCGCGCAATTACTACATATCCACCCCGATTGTGCCGCTGGTCAAGGGCCGGGTCGTTGAAGTCCCGGTGAAGCCCAACCAGCTGGTGAAAAAAGGGGATGTGCTGTTTCGCCTTGATGATGAGCCGTTCCGCCTGAAGGCAGACAGCCTCGCCGCACGGGTCGAATCCAACCGCGAACACCTCAAATCCATCGAAGCGCGGCTGCGCTCCGCCAAGCTGGATCGGGATCGCGCCAAAGAGCTGATGCAACGTGGTGTCGGCAAACAGCGTGATCTGGATGTCAGCCAGGCCAACGTAGACGATATCGTGGCCCAGATTGACCAGCAGAAAGCCACCCTGAACGATCTGCAAGCTCAGCTGCTGGAAGCCAAGTATCAGCTGGCCCAAACCGTGGTCTATGCCCCGAGCGATGGCCATGTAGTGCAGCTGGCCCTGCGCCCCGGCATGATCGCCACCCCCTTCATGTACCGCCCGGTGATGACCTTCATCCACAAGGATGAGACCGCCTATGTCGGCTGGTTCTGGCAAAACAGCATGCAGCGTCTGGCGATTGGCGACGAGGCCGAAGTGGTGATCGATGGCATCCCCGGCAAGATCTTCAAGGGCAAGGTGACTGCAGTGATCCCGGCCATTGCCGCCGGTAACGTGCAAGCCAACGCCGGTCTGCTGGATCAGACTACTGCGGTGCGTCCGGGCCGTCTGCCTGTGATCATCTCCATCACTGACCCCGAGTGGCCCAAGTATCAGGTGATCGCCGGTGCCAGTGGTCAGGCTGCTATCTATACCCACTACTTCCACCATGTCTCCATCATGCGGAAAGTGTTGCTGCGCATGGCAAGCTGGATGAACTACATCTTCCCGTTCCATTAATCAGCACCCTACCTCCCAGCGGGCCGGCATCATGCCGGCCCGCTGTTTTTGTGGCGGCAAGATCCCTATAATGGCGCCACACCATGCCCAAACGCCACACCCTCATGTTCGTTCTCAGACCCTATCAAACCGACGCAGTCAACGCCGTGATCAGCCACTTTCGCAAACACCCGGACCCCGCCGTGGTGGTGCTGCCCACCGGTGCGGGCAAGAGTCTGGTGATCGCCGAACTGGCCCGCAAGGCACGCGGTCGGGTGCTGGTGCTGGCCCACGTCAAGGAGCTGGTGGAGCAGAACCACGCCAAATACGAGGCGTGGGGGCTCAAGGCCGACATCTTCGCCGCAGGGCTGGATCGCAAGGAGGCGAGCGCTCAGGTGGTGTTCGGCTCGGTGCAATCGGTCGCCCGCAATCTGGCGGCCTTCGACGGCGCCTTCTCGCTGCTGATCATCGACGAGTGCCACCGGGTCTCGCTCGATGACGACAGCCAGTACCATCAGGTGATCGAGCATCTCAAGGCAGCCAATCCCGCCCTCAAGATCCTAGGTCTCACCGCCACCCCCTATCGGCTCGGGCTGGGCTGGATCTACCGACGCCACTACCACGGCATGGTCAAGAGCCACGGCGAGCGGCTGTTTGGCGACTGCGTGTTCGAGCTGCCCCTGCGCTTCATGGTGAAAAACGGCTACCTGACGCCGCCGCGCATGGTGGATGCCCCCATCGTCCACTACGACTTCAGCAAGCTGGTGGCTCGGGAGAACGGCCTGTTCAGCGAGGCGGATCTTAACGGCGAGCTCAAGCGCCAGCAGCGGGTTACCCCTCATATCCTGAGTCAGGTGCTGGAGTATGCCGCCGACCGGCAGGGGGTGATGATCTTCGCCGCCACCGTCGAGCACGCCCGGGAAATTCAGGGGCTGTTGCAGGCCCAATCCCAGAGTGCAGCCCTTATCACTGGCGAGACCCCGGGGCCGGAACGCGATGCCCTTATCAGCGCCTTCAAGGCACGGGAGATCAAGTTTCTGGTCAACGTGGCGGTGCTCACCACCGGCTTCGATGCCCCCCATGTCGATCTTATCGTGATGCTGCGCCCCACCGAGTCGGTGTCGCTCTATCAGCAGATTGTCGGTCGGGGCCTGCGCCTCTCGCCCGGCAAGGAGGATTGTCTGGTGCTCGACTATGCGGGCAACAACTTCAACCTGTTCGCCCCCGAAGTGGGGGAACCCCGCCCCCACGCCGGTACCGAACCGGTACAGGTGCCCTGCCCCGCCTGCGGCTTTGCCAACACCTTCTGGGGCAAGACCGACGAGGATGGCAAGGTGATTGAGCACTACGGCCGCCGCTGTCAGGGGCTGTTTGAAGATGACGAGGGTAACCGCGAGGAGTGTGACTACCGCTTTCGCGCCAAGATCTGCCCCGGCTGCGGCGCAGAGAACGACATTGCCGCCCGCCGCTGCCAGAGCTGCGATCAGCTGCTGGTGGATCCGGACGACAAGCTTAAAGAGGCGCTCAATCTCAAGGATTGCATGGTGATCCGCTGCGCGGGGCTGACCCTCACCGCAGGGCGCGGCAAACAGGGGGAGCGGCTGGAGGTGATCTATCACGATGAGGATGGTCTCACCCTCAATGAGTACTTCGGATTTCACTCCGAGGGCGCACGGCGCTTGTTTCAACAGCACTTTGTGCGTCATCATTGGCCCGCCCCGGGGCTGAAGCCCGAATTCACCACCCTGGCGAACGTGCTGGCGTGCGAGCGTCAGTTCCGTCATCCGGATTTTGTCATCGCCCGCAAATCGGGTCGCTTCTGGCAGATAAAAGAGAAGATTTTTGATTATGAGGGTCGCTATCGCACCGCCAACTCGATGGCGTGATGGCCACTGGCGACCGGCATGAATTGCTTTGCCACGGCCGATCCTGCATCGGCGGGTGAAACAGAGTTGAATTATCAGGGTCGGCACCACTGCCGGGCCCCTTCGTCACGTTAGAGGATGTTATGCAGCGGCTGTTGATTGGTTTTTGTGCTCTCTTTTCTCTGGCGGCTCAGGCCGCCCCGCTGACGCCCCCTCAGGGTGGCCAGTACGCCATCATAGTGCAGGGCAATAACGGCGTGGAGTTCGCCCGCCATGCCGATCAGATGATCGCCCCCGCCTCCACCATGAAGGTGCTCACCGCCCTGGCAGCCCGCCTTGAGCTGGGTGCCGACTTCCGCTTTGCCACCGACATTCAGGCCCAGCCCGGCGCCAAACAGGGTGACACCATCAACGGCGATATCTGGATCAACTTCGTCGGCGACCCCACCCTCTCCCGCATGGACCTGCTGGCCCTGTTCAAACAGCTCGGCGTCAGCAGCATCAAGGGCAATGTCTACGTCAACACCGGCGCCTACAACGGCTACGAGCGCGGTAACGGCTGGTCGTGGGGGGATCAGACCCTCTGCTTCGCCGCACCGGTCTCGTCGGTCATCATCGACAAAAACTGCGCCTACGGCACCATCACCGCCACCCAGATCGGCAAACCGGCAGTGGGCAACGTGGCTACCGGCGTGCCCATCGGCATCGGCGCCGATAACGTGGAAGTGATGAGCTACGGCGACATGGCGCGCCAGTTCTGCGCGCTGGAAGTGGACATGGCCAAGGGTAACTTCTACGAGCTCAAGGGCTGCATCACCCCGAACAAGGAGCCACAGGGGCTGCGCTTTGCCATCCACGACGTGGAAGCCTGGGGCTGGGACAATATCCGCTGGGCGATGAACCGGGCGGGCATCAAACATGATGGCCTGCTGCGAGTCACCCACAAGTCACCGGTCGGCGCCGAGACACTGGGCACCCACTACTCGGTCTCCCTGCCGGTGATGCTGGCCAAGATGCTGAAGAAATCGGACAACCTCTATGCCGATACCTTCCTCAAAACCGTGGGGCGTCACTACTACAACAAGCCGGGCAGCTATCGCAGCGGCACCATGGCGGTGCGCGCCATCCTGACCAAGAACGGTATCGATCTGGGTAACGCCACCCTGGCCGACGGCTCCGGCCTCTCCGCTCACAATCTCATCAGCGCCCGTCAGATGCTGTCGGTGCTCAACTTCATCCAGAAAAACGATGCCGAGCTTGGCCTGATCAAGCTGCTGCCAAGCTCCCAGGTGGATGGCACTCTGGCGTGGCGTCGCAGCGTCACCGCCCCCATGATGAAGAACAAGGTCCACGCCAAGACCGGCACCATCACCGGCACCTCCAATCTGGTGGGCTTTATCGATACCGCAGGCGGCCAGCGCAAGGCGTTCGTGATGTTCCAGCGCGGCCTGTCGCAAGACCCGGCCACCCATGAGCGCTACCGTGCCAGCAAGGCACCCTGGCCCTGGACCGTATTCGAGAAGGGGGTGCTGGAGAGCATCTATCAGCAGCAACCGATCCAGATTGCCGAGCCGCAGTGATGCCGTAATAGGCCCACTCGAATCACGGTATCGATAATTTCGGCTTCAAGTCGCCACGAGGCAGGGCTATGCTGTTGCCTGCCTCATATCAACGGCCATACCAAAACGGCTTAAAGAACGGAGAGAAAATATGTTTGCAGTGATTTTTGGTCGCCCGGGTTGCCCCTACTGTGTCCGTGCCGTACAGATCGCCGAGCAGCTGACCGAGCAGCGCGATGACTTCAAATTCCGCTACGTGGATATCCATGCCGAAGGGATCACCAAAGAAGATCTGGCCAAGAGCGCCGGCAAGCCGGTCAATACCGTGCCGCAGATCTTCCTGGACGAGCAGCACATCGGTGGCTGCACCGATTTCGAAGCCTACGCCAAAGAGAATCTGGGTCTCTACCAGTAATGCCTGCGGCTCATCCCGAGCGGGTTTACCGCCAGAACGTATAAAAAAATCCGGCGCCATCAGGCGTAATGCCGATCAGTTAAGGATCCATTGACCGATCCTGCTGATGTGTAAAAATCCGAAACCTGTTGATTGGTTTCGGAT
>NZ_MQSY01000047.1:0-21489 GCF_001921245.1 Aeromonas sp. YN13HZO-058
CCGAAACCAATCAACAGGTTTCGGATTTTTACACATCAGCAGGATCGGTCAATGGATCCTTAACTGATCGGCATTAGGCCATCAGGCCCCCGTTTTGCTTTTGCAGATTTTTCCTGCTTGCGATTTAGCGCTGCAAGGCGGCCAGTGCCAGTTCGACCCGCTTGGCGTACTCGGGGTCGGCTTGCTCGAAGTGTTTGAGCTGGGCCGCGACGATGGCGTCATCCTCCACATTGATGAGGGAGCGCGCCAGGTTGGCGGCGAGCCGTGAACGCTGCCCCTCGTCCATGATCCGGAACAGGTTGCCCGGCTGGCTGTAGTAGTCGCTGTCGTAGTCACGGAAGTCATAGTGCAGGGCGGCCCCTTCCAGACTCAGCGCCGGTTCGTGCTGCTCGCTCGGCTGCTGGGTACCGAAACGGTTCGGCTGATAGTTGGGACTAGCGCCGCCATTGCTGTCCGCCCGCATGGCACCGTCACGATGGGCGCCGTGGTGGAACGGGCAGCGCGGGGCGTTGACCGGCAGCAGACCGTGGTTGACGCCAAGGCGATAGCGCTGGGTGTCACCGTAGGAGAACAACCGCCCTTGCAGCATGCGATCCGGCGAGAAGCCGATACCGGGCACCACGTTGGCCGGGGTAAACGCCGCCTGTTCCACATGGGCGAAGTAGTTGTCCGGGTTCTGGTTAAGCTCCAGCACGCCGACCGGGATCAGCGGGTAGTCGCTGTGTGGCCACACCTTGGTGAGGTCGAACGGGTGGATCTGATAGGTCTGGGCTTCGGCCTCCGGCATCACCTGCACATAGACCTTCCAGCGCGGGAAGTCGCCCCGTTTGATGGCGTTGTAGAGATCCGCCTGACTGGTCTCCCGATCCTGCCCGACAGCGCTGGCGGCTTCTTCATCGGTGTAGAAGCTGTGGCCCTGCTCGGTCTTGAAGTGGAACTTGACCCAGACTCGCTCGTTGGCATCGTTGATAAAGCTGAAGGTGTGGCTGCCGTAGCCGTTCATCTCCCGCAGGCTCTTGGGAATGCCGCGATCGCTGAACAGTATGGTGACCTGATGCAGGGATTCCGGATGGCGGGACCAGAAGTCCCAGGCGGCGGTGGCGCTGCGCAGGTTGGTGCGCGGATCCCGCTTCTGGGTGTGGATGAAGTCAGGGAATTTCAGCGGATCACGGATGAAAAAGACCGGGGTATTGTTGCCCACCAGATCCCAGTTGCCCTGCTCGGTATAGAACTTGAGGGCGAAGCCGCGCACATCGCGTTCGGCATCGGCGGCGCCCTTCTCACCTGCCACGGTGGAGAAGCGCAGGAAGACCGGTGTTTGCTTGCCGATGGCGTTGAACAGATCGGCCTTGCTGAACTGGCTGATGTCGTGGGTCACGGTAAAGGTGCCGTAGGCGCCCGAGCCCTTAGCGTGAACCACCCGCTCGGGAATGCGCTCACGGTCGAAGTGGGCGAGTTTCTCCATCAACCAGATATCTTGCATCAGGATGGGGCCGCGCGGGCCAGCGGTGAGGCTGTTGTTGTTGTCGACGACGGGGGCACCGTTGGCGCTGTGCAGGGTCTTGTCAGTCATGGCTTCTCTCCTTGTTGATATGGGGCTAGCCTACGGATCTGCACTGTGATCGGCCAATGGGCCTTTCCTCGCCCTTTGATAGGCAAGACAAATGGGTGCGGATAGGGGATGTTTCACTGCGCCGGATATTGCATGATGGAGGCTTCGAGAAGGAGCCTCATATGCAGATTACTATCCGTCATGCCGAACCCGCCGATGCCGCCGCCTTGCAGGATCTCTACGCCATGCCCAATGCCCAGGCAGGCACCTTGCAACTGCCTTTTCCGACCTTGGGGCTGTGGCAACAGCGGCTGGAACAGAGCGGTGTGGTGGCATTGGTGGCCGAAGTAGAGGGGCTGCTGGTAGGCCAGCTCTCGCTGCTGGTTGAGCCCAATCCGAGACGCAAGCATGTGGCCGGGATTGGCATGGGAGTGCGGGATGACTGGGCCGGCAAGGGGGTGGGCTCTGCCCTGATGGCCGCGGCGCTGGATCTGGCTGATAACTGGCTCAACCTGCACCGGATTGAGCTGACCGTCTATACCGACAATGAGGCCGCACAGGCGCTCTATTGCAAGTTCGGTTTCACTCAGGAGGGGCTGGCACGCGACTATGCCTTCCGGCAGGGGCGCTATGTGGATGTGTTCCATATGGCCAGAGTGGCGGGGGGCGCCAGTCGCTAACAGCATGGTCGATTATCAGGCCAGATTGCGTCCGGTGATCCGGGCGCTGGAGCAGAATCCCGAGCTCTGCCTCAGTGAGGTGGCCAGTCTTGCCTCGCTCTCCAGTTATCACTTTCATCGGGTCTTTACCGCCGTCACTGGTGAAACCCCGGCCGAGATGCAGCGTCGCCTGCGGCTGGAGCGGGCGGCCCGCTCCCTCTGCTACAGCCGGGAACCGGTGACCGATATTGCCTTCTCGGCCGGTTTTGCCAGCTCGCAGGCCTTTGCCAAGGCGTTTCGCAAGCAGTTTGCCATGACGCCGGGGGCGCTGCGCCAACAACCCTCACTGCTGCAACTGAGCAAGAATGGACACGCCGCCGCCCGTGAGGCTGGTTATGCTGAAAGCCGTTCTGATGAAAGGAGGCAACCGATGAAAACCGAACAGATGGCCCCGCGCACCCTGGCCTATATCCGGGTGACCGGCCCTTACGGCACTGGCTATGAGCCGGTGTGTGACCAGCTCTACCTGTGGTCGGCTGAGCAGGGGCAGGCCGAGGGGGAGTGGATCTTTATCTACCACGACAACCCCGAAATCACCGCGCCCCAGCAGTGCCGCACCGATATCTGCGTCACCGTTCCTGCTGGTACCAAAGGCAGCGGCAATGTGGAGATCCAGCCGCTGGCGGGTGGCCGTTATGGCCAGTCACGTTTCACCGTGACCGACCCGGCTCAATATCCCGCGCTCTGGCAGCAGCATATCGGTGAGGTGGCGGCGGCCGGTTACGAATTTGATGATCGACCCTGTTTCGAGCTCTATCACAGCTTCGATCCGGTGACCAAGGTCGCGGATGTGAGCTTCTGCTCCAGCCTCAAGGGGTAGGGCACAACAAGACGGAAGAGGCGGTACAGAACGTCGCGCAGAAACGAGAGAGCCGGACAGTGTCCGGCTCTTTTGCATCTGGCGGTTGGGGGCGTTTAGCGCTGGAACCCCTTCTGGGCGAACTTGGGTCTGGCGTTCATGATCTGCTCCACCTGTTCGTCGCTCATCTTGCCACGCGACAGCCCCAGCACCTTGTAGGTGAGCAGCGGTCGGGCGGGCAGGGCGATCATCAGGGCGCGGATCTGGTTCTCGTCATCCTTCTCCCGGGTCGGCTTGCCGTAGGCATAGGTGAGGACGCCAGCATCCATCAGGTTTTTGACGGCGGGCTCGGTGATCGGCAAGTTTATGACGCTTTTACGCTGCAGCACGAACTCGCGCAACACCGCTTTTTCGTTGAAGTCGAGGAAGCCGATCATCTGGGCCAGCTGGTCCTGCTGACGGCGTGCCTGCCACTCTTCGCATGCCCACTCCCAGGCGATCAGGAAGCCCTGACTGCAGAAGTAGGAGATGGCGATCAGCATGCCGACCCCCAACCAGGCCGCATGATCCGCAGCCCACTGGCTGACGGCCCCTTTCATCAGCCCGGCCGGAAACAGCAGAATGATGCTGCAGCAGAGCAACAACCAGACCATCAGCCAGTTGAGGCGGTTCAGTTGATAGAAATGTTGGATCCACCGTTTCATTGTTCATCCTTCCCAAACTGTTGTGGATAGTGAACTACCTACAGCAATCGGTGTGCCAACAGCGCAATGGCGGCGGGGAGGGGGCGCTGGCGAGGTTACATTCCCTTACAACTTATTGAATGATTTGTCATTAATTTGCCTTGTGAGGCGGCGGTCGAGTTGGTAAAAAGTCCCCTCAGTCATTGGGGAGTAGCAACCCGCCCGCATTCCGGGCCGGGCCCATGTCAACACTCTTGGATCCTCGCATCCATGGCATGGGCGGCGATAGGCACTATCGCTCTGCAAGACCTTTGGCCTCGATATGCACGCCAGCCGGGCGAGCCATGTCGGGTCCATCGGTTACTCTGCTCGCCTGGCGGTATCTATTATGTTGATTACCCTGCTGTTATTTCTTGCCTCTGCGGTCACCATCTACCTTGCCTGCGAATACTTCGTCAACGGCATCGAGTGGACCGGCCACCACTTCAAACTCTCCCAAAGCGCCACCGGTTCGCTGCTGGCGGCACTCGGTACGGCGCTGCCCGAGTGCATCGTGACCCTCACCGCCCTGCTGATGGGCAACACGACCGCCCAGCAGGAGATCGGCATCGGTGCCGCCCTCGGTGGGCCGCTGGTGCTGGCGACCATCGGCTATGCAGCGGTCGGTGTTACCCTGCTGCTTTGCATGGGGCGTACCGAACGGGCCATCGATGGCGAGGTACAGCGCGAGATTGGTCGGGATCAGCGCTGGTTTATGGGGATCTTTCTGCTGGCGACCGCGCTGGGTCTGGTGGCCTTCACCGGCAAGAGCTGGCTGGCCCCGTTGTTCGTGCTGGTCTACCTCGTCTATGTGCGGCGCGAGCTGAAACAGAGTGACAGCCACGAAGTCGAATTGCCGGAGCCCCTCAAGCTGGCCCCCGATGCGGGGATCCCGCCCCTTGGCAAGGTGTTGCTACAGACGCTGGCTGCGTTGGTGGTGGTGGCGCTGGCGGCGCAGTTGTTCGTCCATCAGCTGGAGAGCATGGGCGAACTGTTTGGCCTCTCGCCGGTGCTGGCGGCCCTGCTGCTGAGCCCGGTGGCGACCGAGATGCCGGAGCTGATGAACGTGCTGATCTGGGTGCGACAGGGCAAGAACCGGCTGGCGCTGGCCAATATCTCCGGGGCCATGATGATCCAGGGCACTATCCCCAAGGCGTTCTGTCTGCTCTTTACCCCCTGGCTGCTGGATGGCGCCATGATGGCCTCCTCGCTGGTGACGCTGCTGGCAGTGGGCTTGCTTTGGTGGGGATTCCGAAAGGGGGCGATGACCGCCGGGCGGTTGGCGCTGGTTGGCCTGCTCTATCTCGGTTTCTGCTGCTGGCTGCTGGTGAGCTGAAACGGGAAGCGCGGATATGAAAAAGCCCCCTTGGGTCAGGGGGCTTTGCTGTAGCGTTTGGTCGCGGCGCTTACAGCGCGGCGATCTCGGCCTGCTGGGCTTCCAGCTTGGTCAGCTGGAGACGGTAATCTTCCAGCTTCTCGCGCTCTTTGGCGATGACCGCTTCCGGCGCCTTGGCAACGAAAGCTTCGTTGCCGAGTTTGCCTTCGATGCGGCCGCACTCACCCACCAGGCGGGCAACCTCTTTGGCCAGACGGGCCAGCTCGGCGTCCTTGTCGATGAGACCAGCCATCGGGATCATCAGCTCGGTAGCGCCGATCAGCTTCTTCACTGACAGGGGAGCCACTTCACCGTCTGCCAGTACGCGGATAGATTCCAGACGGGCCAGGGACTTGAGGAAGGCCTCGTTGTCACCGGCGCGCTGGCTATCCTTGGCATCGCACTTGAGCAGCACGTTCAGGGCCACGCTCGGGGCCACGTTCATCTCGGCGCGGATGTTGCGGATGCCGACGATAAACTCCTTCACCCACTCCTGATCCGCCATCGCGGCTTCGTCCACCTTGGCGGCGTCGAACTCCGGGAAGGCCTGGATCATGATGGTGTCGGCGTGTACGCCAGCCAGCGGCGCGACCGATTTCCAGATGGTCTCGGTGATGAACGGGATGATCGGGTGCGCCAGACGCAGCAGGGTTTCCAGCACGCTGACGAGGGTGTGACGGGCAGCGCGCTGCTCGGCCTCGGAACCCTTGCCCAGTACCGGCTTGGTCAGCTCCAGATACCAGTCACAGAACTGGTTCCAGATAAATTCGTACAGCACGCCCGCGGCGATATCGAAGCGATAGGTATCGAGGGCGGTGCGGAAGTCACGAATGGCCACTTGCAGCTGGGACTGGATCCAGCGATCCGCCAGACTGAACGCCATTTCGCCACCGGCAAAACCACAATCCTGATCTTCGGTGTTCATCAGCACGTAGCGGGAGGCGTTCCACAACTTGTTGCAGAAGTTGTTGTAGCCGTCCAGGCGCTTCATGTCCCAGTTGATGTCACGACCGGTAGAGGCGAGCGCCGCCAGAGTGAAGCGCAGGGCGTCGGTACCGTGTGCCTCGATCCCTTCCGGGAACTGCTTGGCGGTACGCTTGCCGATCTTCTCGGCCATCTGCGGCTGCATCATGTTGCCGGTGCGCTTCTCCAGCAGATCTTCCAGCGAGATACCGTCGATCATGTCGAGGGGATCCAGCACGTTGCCCTTGGACTTGGACATCTTCTGGCCTTCTTCGTCACGGATAAGGCCTGTGATGTAGACGGTCTTGAACGGGACTTGCGGCTGGCCGTTTTCGTCCTTGATGAAGTGCATGGTCATCATGATCATCCGGGCAATCCAGAAGAAGATGATGTCGAAGCCGCTCATCAGCACGTCGGTCGGGTGGAAGGTCTTGAGCGCCTCGGTGTTGTTCGGCCAGCCCAAGGTGGAGAAGGTCCACAGGGCGGAGCTGAACCAGGTGTCGAGCACGTCTTCGTCCTGACGCAGGGTGGTCACGGACGGGATGCTGTGCTTGGCACGCACTTCCGCCTCGTCACGGCCCACGTAGACGTTGCCGGCGTCGTCATACCATGCCGGGATGCGGTGACCCCACCACAGCTGACGGGAGACGCACCAGTCCTGAATGTCGCGCATCCAGGAGAAGTACATGTTTTCGTACTGCTTCGGCACGAACTGGATGCGGCCATCTTCCACCGCTTCGATGGCGGTCTTGGCCATGGGGGCCACGCGCACGTACCACTGGTCGGTCAGCATCGGCTCGATGGGCACGCCACCGCGATCGCCGTAAGGCTGTTGCAGCACGTGATCCTTGATCTCGGCCAGCAGGCCCAGCTCGTCCAGCTTGGCGACGATGGCCTTGCGAGCCGCGAAGCGCTCCATCCCGGCGAACTCGGCCGGCAGGGCGGCGTCGTAGGCGGTGCAGGGGTTGCCGTTGGTATCGACCACTTCGGCCTCGGCACGCACGTGGGCGTCCAGGGTGAAGATGTTGATCATCGGCAGGCTGTGGCGCTTGCCCACTTCGTTATCGTTGAAGTCGTGAGCCGGGGTGATCTTCACGCAACCGGTGCCCTTCTCCATGTCGGCGTGTTCGTCGGCAACGATGGGGATCAGACGGTTCACCAGCGGCAGCAGGATGTGCTGGCCGATCAGCGCCTTGTAGCGCGGATCTTCCGGGTTCACTGCCACGGCGGTATCGCCCAGCATGGTCTCCGGACGGGTGGTGGCGACGATCAGGTAATCCTTGCCTTCGGCGGTCTTGGCGCCGTTGGCCAGCGGATAACGCAGGTGCCACATGTGGCCCTTTATCTCGCGGTTTTCCACTTCCAGATCGGAGATGGCGGTGTTGAGTTTCGGATCCCAGTTCACCAGACGCTTGCCGCGGTACATCAGGCCATCTTCATAAAGACGGACAAACACTTCCTGCACGGCGGCGGAGAGACCCTCATCCATGGTGAAGCGCTCGCGCTCCCAATCCACGGAGTCGCCCAGACGGCGCATCTGGCGGGTGATGGTGCCACCGGACTCTTCCTTCCACTGCCAAATCTTGTCGATGAAGGCATCACGGCCGTAATCGTGGCGAGTCTTGCTCTCTTCTGCGGCGATCTTGCGCTCAACCACCATCTGGGTGGCGATACCGGCGTGGTCAGTACCTGCCTGCCACAGGGTGTTTTTGCCCTGCATGCGGTTGTAGCGGATCAGGGTATCCATCAGGGTTTGCTGGAAGGCGTGACCCATGTGCAGGCTGCCGGTGACGTTCGGCGGCGGGATCATGATGCAGAAGGAGTCTTTGCTGGTGTCGCCGTGGGGCTTGAAGTAACCCTGGGCTTCCCAGTGCTGATAGAGCGCCTGTTCGATGGCGTTGTGATTAAAAGTCTTTTCCATGGTCTCGCCGTAATCTGGATGGATGGAGTCTGGTGTTGATTCTTTATGGATCAATTGGTTGCAGTCAGGGCTGCGCCGGATCCGGTGCGGCAAGGACGGGCTGATCCCTCATTTCGAGGGTATGGCCTGCCTGGCGATAGTGCTTGTAGCGCTCGCGGGCTTGCTGCTTTTGTGTTTCATCAGTGGGGACAAAATCTACCACTTGAGCGAAGTGTCCTGCAAACAAAGGTGTCGCAGTGGCCAGATTGATGAGGCGGGCGTAGCGCCGTTTCGGCGGCTGAAAGCCGATCTCCACCGGGGCCATGCCGCTTTCGCCTTGCAGCTGGTGCGGCACGAAGCGCTCCGGCGGCAGTTGCCACAGCAGTTCGTCGAGGCGCAGGGCCTGCGCCTCATCGTCGCACAACAGGTAGATATGGCCCGCGCCCCACGACTCGGCCGCAAGGGTACAGGCCAGTCGCTCGACCGCAGAGGCCTGCGCGTCATCCTGTTCGCTCATCAGGTAAAAGGTCACTTGGCTCATCAGGTTGATCCCGTTTTGCGGTGACGGACTGTTGACCGCCTCATGAGGCTGACGGGGCATTTCCCCGCTCGCAACTCACTGATTCAAGAATGAAACAAGGAAGAGGCGGGCCTCTTCCTTGTGGTTCAGGGTAACGCCAACCCCGTTGATGCAGGCATCAGACGGGCTGGAGGAGTTACTCTTTCTCTTCGATATCCACGCCAGCCCGGTTGAGCAGGAACTGGGTCAGCAGGGGCACCGGACGACCGGTGGAGCCTTTGTCCTTGCCACTCTTCCAGGCGGTCCCGGCGATATCCAGGTGGGCCCAGTTGTACTTCTTGGTGAAGCGTGACAGGAAGGCGGCTGCGGTGATAGTACCGGCCGGACGACCGCCGATGTTGGCCATGTCGGCAAACGGGCTGTCGATCTGCTCCTGATACTCGTCAAACAGCGGCAGACGCCAGGCGCGATCACCCGCTTGCTCGGAGGCGTTGAGCAGCTCGTGGGCCAGCGGGTTGTGGTTGGCCAGCAGACCCGAGGTGTGGTGGCCCAGCGCGATGACGCAGGCACCGGTCAGGGTCGCCACGTCGATCACGGTTTCCGGATCGAAGCGGTCCACATAGGTCAGCGCATCACACAGCACCAGACGACCTTCCGCATCGGTGTTGAGCACTTCGATGGTCTGGCCGGACATGGAGGTGAGGATGTCACCCGGGCGATAGGCGTTGCCACCCGGCATGTTCTCGCAGCCTGCCAGCACGCCGATGACGTTGATCGGCAGTTGCAGCTGGGCCAGCGCATGCATGGTACCGAGCACGGAGGCCGCGCCGCCCATGTCGTACTTCATCTCGTCCATGCCGTCGGCCGGCTTGATGGAGATGCCGCCGGAGTCAAAGGTCAGACCCTTGCCGACCAGCACGATGGGCTTGGCATCCGGATGACCCTTGTATTCGATGATGGCCATCATGGCTTCGTTGTCGGAGCCGCGGGCCACCGCCAGATAGGAGTTCATGCCGAGTTCGGCCATCTCCTGCTCGCCCACCACCTTGGTGGTGATGTTGTCGAAGGCATCGGCCAGACGACGGGCCTGGGAGGCCAGATAGGCCGGGTTGCAGACGTTGGGCGGCATGTTCGCCACGTCGCGACAGACCCGCACACCCTTGGCCACGGCCAGACCGTGAGCGATGGCTTTTTCACCAATGGTCAGTTCCCGACGCGTCGGCACGTTGAACACCAGCTTGCGCAGCGGGCGACGTGGCTCGGCCTTGTTGGTCTTGAACTGATCAAAGCTGTAGAGGCCCGCCTTGGTGGTTTCTACCGCCTGGCGCACCTTCCAATAGGTATCCCGACCCTTGACGTGCAGCTCGGTCAGGAAGCAGACCGCTTCCATGGAGCCGGTTTCGTTCAGGGTGGTGATGGTCTTGTTGATGATCTGCTTGTACTGGCGTTCGTCGAGTTCCCGCTCCTTGCCGCATCCGACCAGCAGTACGCGCTCGCTGAGCACGCCCGGTACTTGATGCAGCAGCAGCATCTGGCCTGGTTTCCCTTCCAGGTCGCCACGGCGCAGCAGCGAACTGATATAGCCATCGCTGATCTTGTCCAGTTGTTCGGCAACCGGAGAGAGGCGACGAGGCTCAAATACGCCGACTACGACGCAGGCGCTACGTTGCTTCTCTGGACTGCCACTCTTTACACTGAACTCCATGGAATCTCCTACATCCTAAAGACAAAAGGCACCTTTTATTGAATAATGCGGTGCTTGTTGGGGTATCAGAGGCGGAGCGAACAGCCACAGGCTCCGCAGTTCAAACTGGTAAAAATCCAATATACGGCCCTATTTTTCAGGCATTCGACTAAAAACACAAGTTTACTTGGGAATGACTGTGATCGTTTTCCGATATTTGTTCAGGGAAACCCTGAAAACCCAGCTGGCAGTGTTATTCGTATTGCTGCTTATCTTTGTCAGCCAACAATTTATCAAGATCATCGGTGATGCCGCCGATGGCGAGGTGCCGACACGTCTGGTCTCCACCCTGCTGCTGCTCAACTTGCCCAATATGGCGCTGTTGATGCTGCCTATCAGTCTCTTTTTAGCCATTTTGTTTGCCCATGGTCGCCTCTACGCCGAAAGCGAAATGACGGTGATGCATGCGGTCGGCTTCAGTCACCGTTTCGTGATGCGCAGCGCCATGTTGCTGGCCTTGCTGACTGCTGCCGTCGCGGCGTTCAACACCGGCTGGATCGCCCCGCAAGCCAAGGAGCGCGAGTATCAGGTGATCGACGAGTTCAAGGCGGATCCGGGGATCTCTTTCCTGCAGGCGGGCCGCTTTATGGAGCTCGACAAGGGGCGTCTGGTTGCCTATATCCAGGATCTGAACGACAACGGCTCAAAACTGCAAAAGATCTTCGTGCTGCAGCGGGCGGAGGGGAACAATCCTCCCTCGGTGGTGGTGGCGACCGAAGGGGTGGTAACGGTCGATGAGAAAGGTCTGCAGTGGCTGACCCTGATGGATGGCTCCCGCTACGAGGGGAACTTCTCCGGCAAGCAGTTCCAGATCTCCGATTTTCGCGAATATGGTCTGGTGATCCGCCAGCAGGAGATGGAGCGTTCCAACCGCAAGGCGGCGGCCAAGCCGACCATGGAACTGTTCGGTACCCAGGACAACGCCATGATGGCGGAATTGCAGTGGCGTATCTCGCTGCCCCTCTCCATTCCGGTGCTCACCCTGCTGGTGGTGCCGCTGGCGCGGGTCAACCCCCGTCAGGGACGCTACGCCAAGCTGCTGCCAGCCATCATGCTCTATCTCTCCTACTTCCTGCTGCTCAGTGCCGCCCGTTCGGCCATTGACAGCGGTCGGCTGCCCTACTGGCCGGGCATGTTCCTGGTACCGCTCGGTTACCTGCTGTTTATCGGCTTGCCCCTCAATGTGCAGGGCACCAGCTGGTGGAACGGGGTGAAAGGGCGCTATTTCAACAGAAAATCAGCATGATGCTGCAACATAGGAACTTCTGCTGATGTTTGGCATTCTCGATAGGTATATCGGTCGGGTCATTTTCATGTCGATCCTGCTGTGTGAAATCACGCTGGTTGGTCTGGCAGGGCTCATCAAGTATGTGGAGCAGCTCAAGTCGGTCGGTGACGGCAACTACGACATGATCAACGCCCTCTACTATGTGCTGCTATCCATGCCCAAGGAGGCGGTGCTGTTCTTCCCGCTGGCCGCGTTGCTGGGTGGCCTGATTGGTCTGGGTCAGCTGGCGACCAGCTCCGAGCTGGTGGTGATGCAGGCGGCGGGTCGCTCCAAGATCAGTATCGTGATGGCGGCGCTCAAGACGGCGATCCCGCTGATGATCCTGGTGGGGTTGATGGGGGAATATGTGGCCCCCATCGCCAAGCGGATGGCAGATGATATCAAGGCGGGCGCGCTGTCCGAAGGTCGTTTGACGGTCTCCGCCTACGGGGTGTGGGCTCGCGATGGCAATAACTTCGTCAATATCAACGGGGTGCGTAACGATGGAGCCCTCACCGGCATCACCCTCTATCGCTTCACCCCCGAGCGCAAGCTGATCGACGTGGTGCAGGCGCAGGAGGGAGTGTTTGAGCGCCACCACTGGTTGCTTAAGCAGACTCAGGTTACCGGCTTCGACGACCTGGCGCAGATCCGCAGCGAACAGCACGCCACGATGGAGTGGAACTCGGAGCTGACGCCCAAGCAGCTGGGGGTGGTGAGTATCGACCCCGAGAACCTGTCGGTCTCCGGTCTGCTCGACTACATCGGCTATCTCGATGCCAACAAGCAGGATGCCGGTCGCTACAAGCTGGAGATGTGGCGCAAACTGCTGTCACCACTCTCGGTGGTGGCGATGATCCTGCTGGCCTCCTCCTTCATCTTCGGCCCGCTGCGCTCGGTGAGCATGGGGGCGCGGATGCTAATGGGGATCATGACCGGTTTCGCCGTCTATGTGAGTGATCGGGTGTTTGGCCCCATCAGTCTGGTCTATGCGGTACCGCCGATTCTGGCGGCCGTCGCGCCCAGCCTGCTGTTTGGCGGTATCTCCTTCTACATCCTCAGTCGCAAGCAGTAATCCGCACGAGGTTATGAGGCAATGCAAAGAGGGCACCTGTTGGTGCCCTCTTTCGTCGCTGCATTAAACCGGTATTACTTGTTCAGCAATTCCAGATTTTCCTGCTTGCTCAGCACAATCACCTCGCACTCGGCCCAGATATCCTGGAACGCCCGTGGGCGCTGGCGGTTGAACAGGCACATCAGGTTGCCCAGACCAAAGGCTGCGGTGGCGAGACGGATCAGCGCCTGGGTGACGCGGATATGGCTGCCATCCTCGTTCTGAATGCGCAGCCGCCAGGCGCGCATGCCGACGGTCTGGCCAGCGCGGGTCCAGAACCAGGTGTAGAAACCGCAGATGACAAAGGCGAGCCACAGGGTGTAGAGCAGGCTCAGGTGGTGGCGGGTCAGCAACCAGACGGTATCTTCACCCGCCGGTACGCTGGCCATGCCGGAGACCAGCAGCAGCTTGGCGACACCCATGCCGATAAAGCCGGCGATGATCAGCAGGGAAGTCACCACCAGCGCATCATAGATCAGGGCACCTAGGCGACGCAGCAGACCCGCTGACGGGTATGGCTGAGTGGCAGGAGAGGGGGATTTGTGTTGGACTTTTTTAGGCTTGGCCATCGTTTTTATTCCATTAAGATGATGGCGGCATTCTATGTAACTGGCCCCGCATCGGCAAGGCGTTGAATAAATGAACAAACGGGTGTGTTCAATCGAAAAACACCTTGCATGACATCGCGCCATTCGTATAATCCCTCGCAGTTGCCCGGGTGGCGAAATCGGTAGACGCAGCGGATTCAAAATCCGCCGGTGAATAACCGTGTCGGTTCGAGTCCGACCCCGGGCACCATTATTAAACCCTGTTTGGTCAACAGGTTAACGTAGCTGATGCGGCGTTATGTCTCCTGAGTACTGCGGTTGAAAACCAAAACTTCGTGCAATTTCGTGCAAAGGGTTTCAACCATGGCAAACATTCAAAAAATCACCGGTAAGCGTGGCAGTAGCTATCGCGTCCAGTTCATGAAAAATGGCCGTCGTATCGGTCAAATCTTCAAAACCAAAAAAGCAGCCGAAGCCTTTATGGCACAGCTCATTGTTTACGATGACATGGCCGATGCTTTGACGCACTCCAGCCTTTCCACAATCCTAATTGATTCCGCAATAACGGCATTTCTCGATCAGTACAAAGGTCGTGATCGTTCGATCATCCAACGTCTTGGCTGGTGGGCTGAACGCCTCAAGGGCAAGCCCGTCGGTAAGGTTTCTCGGCAGCACATCAAATCCGCTCTCGAGGCTCTCCAAAAAGATGAGAAAAGCCCCAGCACGCTCAATCGCTACAAAGCGGCCATTTCTTCCTTATTCCAATGGTTCAACGACAAGCACGACGTTAAGCACAACCCCGCCCGTGAAGTTCGCCAGAAGACTGAGGACAATGGCTACACCCGCTTCTTATCTGATGATGAGCTGTCCCGCCTGCTGAAAGCCGCAAGTACCAGTAAGTGGGAACGCTTGCATCTGCTTATCCACATGGCTATCGCCACCGGTGCCCGTAGGAGCGAGCTGATCAATCTGAAATGGTCAGACCTCGATTTTCAGCGTAAGACGGCGAACCTAGAACACACGAAGAATAGTTCGAAGCGTGTTTTGACGCTGACAACAGCTGTTATCCAAGAGCTAATGCCGTTTCGCCAGGTGGGAGATGCCTATCTGTTCCCCCACACTTCGGAGCTGCATGGTCCGTTTGAACATTTCGATCATCACTGGAAAGCATGCCTTATCGAGGCCGCAATCACCGACTTCCGATTCCACGATTTGCGCCATACCTGCGCCTCCTTACTTGCCATGAATGGTGCCACCCTGTTGGAGATTGCCAACCACTTGGGACACAAGACGCTGGCTATGGTTATGCGGTATGCCCACTTGTGTGTGGCCCATAAATCAGCCCTGACAGAACGTGTTTTTGGTGACATATCGAGCATTGAAAAATGAAAAAATACGAATACAACGATGAAAATGAGGACGAATTTCTACCGACCAAAAGATTCTTGGAGGACTGGCATAAGCAGGACCCGCGGCAACAAAATCCTTTTTTGTATGAGCCCCATAGAGCGGACATACGCAGGATTAAAGGCGTGCTTACAAACTTCCGCAGCTTGTGGGCGGAAAAGATTGTACCACCCGATTGGATGATGGATTTCATGGCCGATGGTGCTGGCAAATTTTGTGCTAATGGTGTGCCATGGCCGACAAATGCAAAGCGATCTCTGTGCCCGCGAGTGGTCGGCATGGTGCAAGTCATCTATGAACGCTTCGGAATGAGCGATGGGGTCAGCGACCAAAAACTCCGAAGCGAAATAGCAGCCGAACTGGATTGCCATTCTCATACGGTAGGTAACTATCTAACCATCACTGGGAATGACGTCGAGTATCACGTCGACTTCTTTCGGTGGGTGTACCCAGCACAAGATTCGCCGGATATGCGCAAAGCTGAACGGTATGAAATGCTCAGCACCCTCACGGAGTTGGCCAAGTATCACTATGATCACGATGAACTTGACCTGACGAAGCTTTGGGTCCCCTTTACGCCGCTTCCGAATGACTTAGTGGAGCGAATTCCTCGGTTTCGCGATGCGAGGCGGCTCATGCGTCGTAAAGAAGAGGATCGCAACACGATACAATTGCTGAACCAAGTTAATGACCTTCAGGAACAATTACTCGAGCACATGCGTGAAATCCTACGGGAAGAAACGCAGGAACTCTTGGACTTTAAATCTGGTTCTACGGAATTGCCGGACCTTTTAAGCCGATGGGAGGGCCTTTTGAACCGCTGGCAGGGCCTTCAGGAGCGATGGCATGATCTTGAGGACCTATGGTTGGAACTTGAGAATCGATGGCAGGAACCTGAGAACCGGTGGCAGTACCTTTTGAACCGAAGGCAGCTCATTGAGAATCAATGGAGGGGCCTTAATGACCAACTACTTGGAGTAACCAAAAGCGGTCACTCTGAGCCTGTAAATCATTCTGTGTAACTACCCACTCCATTACAGGTGACCGTTCAAGCGGTCACCCAATTCGACAATAAAGCGATTCAGGGCAAGCTTCTCAGGGTGTACAGATCTAAATAACTGTTCCGAATAGTAGATCACAGGAGGAAGGGAACTCAGTCCAGTTTGTGCGATCTGATTAGTCGCCAAACAAAACCAATCACACCCAAAGGACTGAGTTGATGGCCATCTTACCACCCATGCCGCGGCCACAACGGCGCGCATTCATAAAATCATCCACTCCACCCGTGACCACTTTAGGAACACAGCCTAGGCCAAATTTTGGCTTAGCGGCTGAAACGGCCTTTTCAAACTCACGGCCTGACATACCGCAGTAAATAAGAGTATCTCCTTCCCATACCGCATATACCCCGGCAGCAACTGGCGGCAGGTCCGGATTGGGCCATGCCGAAAACTTTTGCCTCGAAGAGAAATTCGCCATAAGCCTGCTAACGTTTGAACTCAGGCCGCGGCCCGTCAGGGACGTCGGCCTGCAGCGAATGGTTGGGCGCCGACGCCAGCGCCCCTCGCCATTCCTTCAAACCGTCGCTTTCAACCGCGCTGGCGTCGACGCAAGTGCATTCAACTTAGCCTTCACACCCTGAAGCTTGGCCTGATTGGCTCTGATAAAAGCCGAGCGCTCCTCCACCGTTTCCACGATCTTCTCGAACGCCTTGAGCTGTGGTGCAAAGAAATCCAGCAGCTTTTCGTCGTCGCCGATGATGTTGTAGATATCCTTGAAAGCACTTTTGATCACCTCGGCAATCGACTCCTTGGCGCTCTTCAACTCTTGTTCCAGTTCATGCGCTTTGTATGCGCTGAGCAGGTCCGAGGTAAGAGTGATGGCTGCACCTGCAGGGCCTGCCCATTTCGAAATGGCTCCGGCGATTTTAGTCGCCTGCCAGGGCTTGAACTTGATCGCGACACCGGTCACCGCGCTGAGCGCATCGCGGGCCGCGAAGACCGCGCCCTTGATTATGTCTGGGCTCAGATTCGCAATGCCTTTGGCAGCACCACCCATCGACTTCAATGCACTGTCGCCCATGGCATTGAGAAAACTTTCGCTGGAGTTGAGCTGGCGGCCAATATCCTGAGAGATTCGACAGGTCACTTTGGACGATTGATCGAATGAGCGGTCGATCGCACCCTTGATCTTCAGGTTCAGCTTGAAGCCTATGCCTTCCTCGGTGTAACCGAGTTCGTCCTCGAGGAATTCACGAATGTTTTCCAGGCCAAGAGGACGGAGCTTGCCCAGCAAACCTTTTTCAAGGTTCTGAAGTTCCTCGAAGAGCTCGCCAGCTAATCGCTTGACCTCGCGGCGGCCCGTGGCAATGTCCTGACTGATGCGTGCCGATTCTTCGGCATTCTGTTCGGCAAAGACCTTGAGTTGCTCCAATTGCTCTTCGGCGCGTAGTACATGCTGGCCGACAACATCCCGCACCACATCCAAACCTGTCTTAGCGATCAGCATCGCCGGCACATTGTTCCGCAGCACTTCTGTGGTCATGGCTTTGAGGTCGTTGATGCGCGAGCGGCTTTCATAGTGCTCCGGCTTGCCGAACCAGAACGGTAGGCCACGCCCATTGGGGTTGGATGCCAGGCAGACAATGTTCAGCCTGGCCATTTCGTCCGAGCTGAGATTGGCCGCACGCTGCAGTTTGCCCTTGAGGTTGTCCTTCTTTATCGTAGCCTGGGCATCGAACAGCACTTGTTCAGTGAGGTCGGTCACTTCGTCCATCTTGTTAATCACGAAAATGGTCGAGGACAGCTTGTTCAAGTCCCGCAGCACCCACTTGACGATGTCGTAGTGGCTTTCCTTGAGCGGGTTAGTGGCGTCCACCACATACAGAATCAGGTGCGCCTCCGAGATGTAGCGCTTGGTCAGGTCTTCGTACATCACCTGCTCGCCGTCGACACTCTTATCCTTGTCGCCGAACAGGCCGGGGGTGTCGACGATTTCGCACTTTTCCGGCAGCCCCTCTGGGGAGTAGATGGCCAGGCGGTCGGAGGACTCGTCCATGTCGATGTTCATGTCAGCCATGACCTTGCCCAACCAAGCGGCAATCACGCTGGTCTTGCCATCGGAAAAAGCACCGAGCAAGGCGATACGCAGAACGTCGGACTCGACCGCCTGTACCGCCGAGTCTATTTTCTGCAGCTCGCTGCCGACATCCGCGCCCATCTCGCCCAACTCGTCGAGCACTGCTCGCAGTTGCTCCAACCCTTTGAGTGCGGTCTGCTTCTCAGCATTGAACTGATTGAATTGTTCCATAAGGCATGCTCTCCAGTTGTTCTTTGGTACGGGTCATCAGCGCTATCTGCTGTTCGATGATCTTCAGAGGGCGCCTGAGCGACTCGTCAAGTTGCTGCACACGAGACAACACGGTCTCATCAATTTGCTTGAGCACGGGGGCAAACAGCGTTTTGCGCTCTTCCTTCAAGGCTTTATGTGCTTCAAAACAGGCTTCATCGATCTTCTCCTGCACTTGCCCCTGCGCCTTGCGAATACGCTTTTCCTTGCCGGTGAAGACGCTCAGCAAACTGACCAGGATGCCCACTAGAGCACCGGCAGCAGCGCCTATCAGGTTACCTATCACAGGAAAGGCTGTGCCGATACCTGCCCCTGCCAATGCGTAGGAGCCTATGTTGAAGGCCATCCAGCCATAGTCACCCAGCTCAAGGCCAAGGTCCAAGTCAGGTGTCTTGTAATTGATGCTCAGGGTTTCGGTGTCATAGAGAAGCTGCTCGAACTCCACCCGTGCAACGTCCTCCAATAGGCGCTGAATGGCCTGCTGCAGGTCTTTGCCCAAGTCGTCGAGGTACCGCTCGAACTGCTCCTGCAGTTTTTCTTTGAGCGAATTCTGCCGGGTCTTGAAGGCACGATTGATCTGGCTGGAAATAGCGTCGTTGTCGCCGAAATGGCGTTCGACGATATCGTCGGCGTCTTCCTTCAGGCTATTGAACAGATTGTCCCAAAGGTTTCGCCTTCCGGTCATGACCAGCCGTTCGAATCGCTCCACGGAACCCTTGATCGCTTCGCGGCACTTATCAAACTCTGGCTTGGATCTAGCCACAAATGCTTCATGGGCGGAGTGCAATGATTGCAAGGTCGAGATGTTTTCAACCAGCAGTTCGTACACCTTGGTCTTGTTGCTCTCGACCATGTCTTCGCGGAACGTCGCAAGTTTGGAATGCAGCACTTTGGCGACCGACTTGATCTGGCTGAATTCGTACATCGCTTTCGACGAGGCGAAGTGCTTCTGATAATTGCGCTGCTGAATGACCAAGTCTCGGCCACGGGCAGGGGCGATTGTCGTGCGCCCAGTTTGCGCATCGCTCGCCAGCGACGAAAACGCTAGCAGGCCCTGCACGCAGTAGCCGGGCTGCAAGACCTTGCTGCCCAATACCGAACGCAGCACGTCCTCGGTCTGTTGCAAGGCCGCGGTAGCTCCGCCGTGCGCTGTCAGCGACTCGCGGTCTTCCTCGAACTCGTAGGCATCAGCATTACCACGCACGTTGACCAAGGGACAGACCTGAGTTCCTAGCCGCAGATAGGAACGAATTTTCTCTGCGGTGGCCTTTTCAGGCTTTTTATTGGTGCCGTTCACATAGAGGACAAGATGAGCCTTGGCCACCGCTTCGCGAACCATGTGCGCGTACTTGCTTTCGTCACCCTCTATACCGGGCACGTCGATCAGCTGAAAACGTTTGCCCTTGTAGTTCAGGGGGTAGAGCGTGTTGCCCTTGGTGAAATCAGCTTCACCAGTGCCGATGATCAGCCCGTCTACCCGGCGTGTTTGAGCCTTCTTACGCTCGTACGCCAATAACTTGTCATGCAGTGCTGTGAGTTGCTGATTGACCAGAGCATCCAGCGCCGGGGAGCGAGCCTCGATGTATTGGAGGGCAGGCGCATCATCCGAGGAAACAGGCAAGGGCGTTGAGGTAGCCTCATCGAACAGTTCATCGAGTTCATGTCGGGACATTTCAGGCTCCTGCCAACGTCAGGACTGCCGCCATAGCTGAGGCGCCGATCAAAACCCCACCGATGCCGAACAGGGCCAAGCGGATCTTGAAACGCGATATCGCATGCGCTTGCGCAATTTCCAGACGCAGTGAGGTTTCCTGCTGTTCCAGTGCTAGGCGTGCGTTGGACTCCTGTTCGGCGAGATCGCGCTTGGCCCTTGCGTCAGCCTCGGCTATCTGCTGGCGATGCGCTGCTACCTGTTGTTGCACCGCAATGCGTGCCTCAGCTTCTTGCTGGGCAAACCGGGTTCTTGCATCTGCTTCGGCTTGGGCAATCTTGTTTCGTTCCTGGGCTTCGCTCTGAACAATTTGCATCAGTCGGGCTGTGCTTTGGCTGATGCTGGCCATTTCACCTGTGTACTCACTGTACAAGGCCCGCAAGCCTTCGCGGACGTGTTCGAGCTGAGCGGTAAGGGCCTGGGAGAACTGTTCCAGGTCGTCGTCATGTTGTTGCAGCAGTGTCTGGCGGGATTCTTCCTTGAACAGGATGCGCAGAGATTCGATGATCGTGCTCTTGCCCGCGTTGGTCTCACCGAAAAACGCCAGAGTGAACGTGTCCCACTCGGCATGGGTTTTCAACTGCTGCAATTCGCTGTCGAATCGGCCCCGTATGTCACGCAGCTTGGCGGTGATATTACCGATTTCTCGCTTACCATCCTTGTGCTCGACATTGAGCGCGAGAATGTTTGCCATTGCGCTGCCAATGCTGTCCGACACATCGGTATAGAGGCGGTTTAGGTCTTCAGGGGAGTTCATTACGCGTCCTTGTGATGAGGCTATGCCAAGCAGGGTTCCGTTCGGCAATGCACTCAACGAACTGGACGTCCTGACTGTTGATAGGTGGATGTTCAGAAGCAGAGCCAAAGAGGGTAAGCTCTGGAAGCCTTCACCGCCACCCTGCGCTATGGTAACAAGCACTCACTTCAATGGGAATTCGTGACGCCCAACAGTGATTAGATAGAAGGCGATACTAATCCAATAGCAGAGCCTTCCGTATAACTCCGCTCAGCCCTGATAGTTGCCACGAAAAAAATCAAATCTGAATCGCCCCCAGTTCCCTAGACACCTCACAGCCTTAAAATGAGGCAACTATTGGAGGTGTTATGACCCGTCAGCGTTACCCAGAAACATTCAAAATCGAAGCCGTTAAACAAATCACCGAGCGCGGACGGCCGGTGGCTGACGTTGCACGTGCCCTTGGGGTATCCAGCCACAGTCTGTATGCCTGGCTCAGGCAGTACGGTAAGCCCGCTGACCAGCAGCTCGAAGAGTCTGCCTTGCAAGCCGAGATACGCCGCCTGAAAGCCGAACNCCGGTGGCTGACGTTGCACGTGCCCTTGGGGTATCCAGCCACAGTCTGTATGCCTGGCTCAGGCAGTACGGTAAGCCCGCTGACCAGCAGCTCGAAGAGTCTGCCTTGCAAGCCGAGATACGCCGCCTGAAAGCCGAACTGCGCCAGGTCACCGAAGAGCGCAATATCCTAAAGGAGGCCGCCGCGTACTTTGCCAGCGAGTCAAGGAAAGGTACGCATTCATAACCTCCCGACTCGACCGGTACAGTGTCGTTACCCTGTGCCAGACCCTGGGGGTTCACCGAAGTGGCTTCTACGCGTGGCTGAAACAGCCCGTATCGCCACGACAGCAGGAGGACGAACGACTGATCGGATTGGTCAAGCAATCCTGGTTGGAAAGTGGTGCTGTCTACGGTTATCGCAAGATCCATCGCGACCTTCGTGACGCAGGGGAAGCCTGCGGCAAGCACCGAGTGGCCAAATTAATGAGGCGGGAAGGGCTGCGTTC